>NZ_NOIW01000127.1:0-12966 GCF_002708645.1 Sphingobium sp. IP1 | reverse complement strand
CCTCTGGTGCCGCCTCAAGGATTGGCGCCGCATCGCCACCAGATACGACAAGCTCGCCACCAATTACATGGCCGGCGTCTTCCTCGCTGCCTCACTCACCTTCTGGTGCAATTGAGTCCGGACCCTAACGCCAAAGCGATATCTCCCGCATCTGCATGGCCAGACACAGACTGCTTGGGTTAGCCCAGCGCCCCAAGGAGAGAATGGATGAGCCAGACACCCAAGGTCGCGGTCGTCACCGGCGCCAGTCGCGGCGCGGGCCAGGGCATTGCCACCGCGCTCGGCCAGCATGGTTGCATCGTCTATGTCACCGGGCGCTCGGAAAAGGCCGGCGACGCCCCGCTGCCCGGCACCATCTACGAAACCGCAGCCGCCGTGACGGCCGCTGGCGGACAGGGCATCGCCGTGCGGGTCGACCATGGCGATGACGAGCAGACCCGCGCGCTGTTCGACCGGGTTCGCGCCGAACAGGGGCATATCGACATATTGGTCAATAATGTCGCCGCCATCCATGACGAACTCACTTTTCCCGGCCGCTTCTGGGAAAAGCCGCTGAAGCTGGCCGACATCATCACCGTCGGCATCCGCAGCTCCTATGTCGCCAGCTATCATGCCGCGCCGATGATGGTCGATCGCGGCCAGGGGCTGATCGTCTTCACATCGGGGTCGGGCGCCTCCCATTATGTCTATGGCCCCGGCTATGGCGCGCACAAGGTCAGCCAGGACAAGATGGCCGCCGACATGGCCGTCGACCTGCGCGATACCGGCGTCACCGCCCTGTCGATCTGGATGGGCGCGCTGCGCACCGGACGCCTGCTGCAACTGATCGCGTCGGACCCGGCCAAATATGCCTATCTGGAAAAGATGGTCGAAACGCCCGAGTTCACCGGTCATGTCATCTGGGCGCTGTCGCAGGATCCGGCATTGGCGCACCATGCCGGCCAGACGCTGATCGGCGCGGAACTGGCCGAACATTATGGGCTGCGCGACGCGGGCGATCGCCAGCCGCCCTCCTATCGGCAAAGCTATGGCGTCGCGCCGCTGCCGCAATATGACCGGATCATCCGCTAACCCGATCGGCCAAGCATCGCCATGGCGACGCCCTTTTCAGGTCCGTCGGGCGCCCGGCTGGTTTACACCGAAGTTGACAGAGAGGAGGCCGTCATGAGCGACGACAGTTCCGCCGCCATCCGCGACACGCGCAAGGACTGGATCAGCGAGCATCGCGACATGTATCTGCGATCGGGCGGGGCGCAGGGCCATATCATGGACATCACCGCCGTCGGCGGCCATGGTTTCACCACCCATTGCATGATCCGCTATACCGGCCGCAAGAGCGGCAAGACCTTCATCACCACCCTCATCTATGGCGATATCGGCGGCGAGGTAGTGATCGTCGCGTCCAAGGGCGGCGCCGACCATCATCCCGCCTGGTATCTCAATATCCGCGACAGCGAGACGGTCGATTTCCAGGTCGCGACCCAGGCCTTCCGCGCGACCTGGCGCGAGCCGCAGGGCGAGGAACGCGACCGGGTCTGGGCCTTCATGTGTCAGGTCTTCCCGGCCTATGCCGGCTATCAGCAGTCGACCGACCGCCTGATCCCGCTGGTGATGATGAAGGCGATCGAGCCGATCGACGGCTTCAAGGCGTCGGACGCCACCGGCGAACGGCAATATTGAGCGCGGGAGGAGAGCCATGATCAAGCAGATCGTCTTCCTCAGGAAGCGTGACGACCTCTCCATGGACCAGTTCATGGACTATTATGAGAACCAGCATTCGCGCCTGTCGCAGAAGATGGGCGCCAAGCCCGCTCTGCCCCATGCCCAGCGCTATGTCCGCCGCTATGTCACGCCCCAGCCCAACCCTCTGACCGGCGAGGTAATCCATCCCGGCTATGACTGCATCATGGAAATCTGGTGGAACAGCCTGGCCGATTATCAGGCCGCGATGAAGGGGCTGTCCGACCCGGCGATGCTCGACATCCGCAAAGCGGACGAACTGCAACTCTTCGCCAGCAACAGCAACCCCGTCTGCCTGGTCGAGGAACATGACAGCCCGATGGGGCCCAATGGCGAGATGATGCAGGTGCAACTGGTGCCGCAGGACTGAAAGGAAGAGCTGGAGATGGACCTCGAACAGGAAGTCGCCGCGCTGCGCGCCACCGTGCGCGACCTGCAGGACCGGCAGGCGATCCGCGATTGCATCCTGCGCGAATGCCGCGGACGCGACCGGCAGGATGTCGACATCATCAACAGTTGCTGGTGGGAGGATGGCGTGGACGAACATGGCCCCATCATCACCCGCGCGCCCGACTATGCGGCGCGGGCCAATATGGGCCATGGCAAATTCTTCCTGTCGACCAGCCACAATATCACCAACCATCTGTGCGAGATCGACGGCGACACCGCCTATTGCGAAAGCTACACGGTCGGCGGCCTGTTCTGGCAGGATGGCAAGACCACGACGATCGCCTTTGGCCGCTATATCGACCAGTTGGAGCGGCGCGGCGGCGAATGGCGGCTGCTTACCCGTCGCTGCACGATCGAGATGACCGCCGACACCGATGCGAGCTGGGTCTATTCCGCCAATGTGAAGGGTTTCCTCAAGCCCCACTGGAGCAGGGACGACGCCTCCTACCAGCGCCCGGTCATCGCCTCGACCCAGGGCGAACGCTGGTAGCCCGACGTGGCGAATTTCAGCGCATAAGCGCCCCCGCAGAAAATTTCTGCTTGCTTCACATAAGGTTCATGGACCGAACCTATAGATGTGGCTGTCACTTCTTCCCCCCTTGGAGTGACACCTCCCTGAACCTCGGCCCCGTCGCATCCCTTGTGCGACGGGGTCTCTTTCTGTTCAGGCCATGGCGCGGGCGACGCCCAGCAACCCCGCCAGCGTCGCGCCATCATCGTCCCGCCGCCAGGCAAGGCCGGTCTCCAGGATCGGCGCATCCTGCAGGTCGAGATAGCGCACGCCGGTCCGCGCGAGGTTGCGCAGCGACGCCGGCACCAACGCGATGCCCATGCCCGCCGACACCAGGCTGATGATCGTCTGCATCTGGATCGCCTCCTGCCGGATCAGCAGCGGCTGCCCCCGGCCGGCCAGATAGCCGCTCACCAGATCATGGAAGGCCGGCGCCACCCGGCGCGGGAACAGGATCAGCGGTCGATCCAGCCAGGGATCGCCCTGCGCCTGATCGTCCGCCACCCAGCCCTCCGGCACCGCCACCACCAGCGGCTCACGCAGCAAGGGCATATAGGCGAGCGCGTCGGGTAGCGCGCCATCGGGCGCGATCAATATGCCGGCATCATTCACCCCGTCGATCAGGTCGGCAATCTGCACGTCGCTGGTCGCCTCGGTCAGCGCGATCTCCACCTCCGGGAAGCGGGCGGCATAATCGCGCACCAGCGCGGGCAACAGGCTATAGTCGGCGGTGCTGACAAAGCTGAGGCCGATCTGCCCCGCGCTGCCGTCGCGCAGGCGACGGGCGATGTCCGGCAGCGCGCTCACCGCCTCCACCGCCGGACGAACATGCTCCAGCCATTGCCGGCCAAAGGCGGTCAGCGCAACATTGCGCTTCGACCGGGTAAAGAGCGGCCCCCCCAGCTCCCGTTCCAGCGCCAGGATCGACTGGCTGAGCGGCGGCTGGGTCATGCCCAGGCGCTGCGCCGCCTGACCGAAATGCAGCGTGTCGGCAACAGCCAGAAAATGACGCAGCGGGCGAAGGTCCATGGCAATAAAGTCTCCTTCCGACCTTATATCGCTTCAATAATATATTTCACAACCTTTGCGCAAAGGCGTAGGGGGCAGCCATTGCAGGGAAACAAGATTACAGGAACGGCGCAAAATGCCTCATTATCGTTCACGCACCAGCACCCACGGCCGTAACATGGCGGGCGCGCGCGGCCTCTGGCGCGCCACCGGCATGAAGGACGAGGATTTCGGCAAGCCGATCATCGCCATTGCCAATTCATTCACCCAGTTCGTGCCCGGCCATGTCCATTTGAAGGATCTGGGCCAGCTGGTCGCGCGCGAGATCGAGGCGGCCGGCGGCGTCGCCAAGGAATTCAACACCATCGCGGTCGATGACGGCATCGCCATGGGCCATGACGGCATGCTCTATTCGCTGCCCAGCCGCGATCTGATCGCCGACAGCGTCGAATATATGGTCAATGCCCATTGCGCCGACGCGCTGCTGTGCATTTCCAACTGCGACAAGATCACGCCGGGCATGCTGATGGCCGCGATGCGCCTCAACATCCCCGTCATCTTCGTTTCGGGCGGCCCGATGGAAGCCGGCAAGGCCGATATTCGCGGCAAGACCGTGGCGCTCGACCTGGTCGACGCGATGGTCGTCGCCGCCGACGAAAATTACACCGACGAGGAAGTCGCCGCGATCGAGAAGGCGGCCTGCCCCACCTGCGGCAGCTGCTCGGGCATGTTCACCGCCAACTCGATGAACTGCCTGACCGAAGCGCTGGGCCTGTCGCTGCCGGGCAATGGCTCGATCCTGGCGACCCATGCCGATCGCGAGAAGCTGTTCCGCGAGGCCGGCCATACCATCGTCGACCTCGCTCGCCGCTGGTATGAGCAGGACGACGCCTCCGCCCTGCCCCGCAACATCGCCTGCCATGCGGCCTTCGAAAATGCGATGAGCCTGGACATCGCGATGGGCGGTTCGACCAACACGGTGCTGCACCTGCTCGCCGCCGCGCATGAGGGCGGCGTCGATTTCTCGATGGCCGATATCGACCGGCTGTCGCGCCGCGTGCCCTGCCTGTGCAAGGTCGCCCCGGCCAAGCAGGACGTGCATATGGAGGACGTCCACCGCGCCGGTGGCATCATGGCGATCCTGGGCCAGCTCGAACGCGCCGGCCTGCTCGACACCAGCCTGCCGACCGTCCACGCCACCACCATGGGCGAGGCGATCAACCGCTGGGACATCAGCCGCACCAACAGCGAGGCGGTGCAGGAATTCTTCAAGGCCGCGCCCGGCGGCGTGCGCACGACCCAGGCCTTCAGCCAGAACAACCGCTGGAAGGAACTGGACATGGATCGCCAGACCGGCGTGATCCGTAGCGCCGAACACCCCTTCTCCAAGGATGGCGGCCTGGCCGTGCTGTTCGGCAATCTGGCGCCCGAAGGCTGCATCGTGAAGACCGCCGGCGTCGACGACAGCATCCTGACCTTCCATGGCACGGCCCGCGTCTATGAAAGCCAGGACGCGGCGGTCGCGGGCATCCTGGGCAATGAGGTGAAGGCGAACGACGTCGTGGTCATCCGCTATGAAGGGCCCAAGGGTGGCCCCGGCATGCAGGAAATGCTCTATCCGACCAGCTATCTGAAGTCGAAGGGGCTGGGCAAGGCCTGCGCGCTCATCACCGACGGGCGCTTTTCCGGCGGCACGTCGGGCCTGTCAATCGGCCATGTCTCGCCAGAGGCGGCCGAGGGCGGCGTGATCGCGCTGGTTGCGACCGGCGACCCGATCCTGATCGACATCCCCAATCGCGGCATTCAGTTGCTGGTCGATGATGCCGAACTGGCCAGGCGCCATGAGGAGATGGTCGCGCGCGGCAAGAAGGCGTGGAAGCCGTTCGGCCGCAAACGCAATGTCTCGCCTGCCCTGCGCGCCTATGCGGCGCTCACCACCAACGCCGCGCGCGGCGCGGTGCGTGACGTCAGCCAGGTCGAAAAGGACTGATGGAAAAAGGCCCGGTCGTTCATCTACCGGGCCTTTTTTTCCTTATTGCGCCTTGGCCGCTTCGGGGGCGGCGATCGGGCCGCCCTTCACTTCCGGCGCGCCCTTCAGATAATGGGCCAGCCAGCCCTGCACCTCGCGGTAGAATTGGCGGCTATCCTCCGGCTTGGTGATCCAGTGCCAGGCATCGGGGAAGATCAGCAGGCGGCTGGGCACCTGCATCCGCTGCAAGGTCGACCAGGTTTCCAGCGTGTTCGCCAGCGGCACGCGGAAATCGCGCTCACCCGCCGTCAGCAGCATCGGCGTCTTCCAGTCCTTGCCATAGGTGATCGGGCTCTGGTCGCGCCACACCGGGCTGTTGCCCCAGGGCGGACCACCGCTCGCCACTTCGCGGCCATAGTTGAAATCGCTGGTGCCCCACTGTGTCAGCAGGTCGACTTCGCCGGCATGGCTGACGATGCACTTGTAGCGGGTGGTGGTCGCCTCCATCCAGTTGGCGAGATGGCCGCCATAGCTGGCGCCGCCGATGCAGGCATTGGCCGTGTCGATGAAGGCATAGCGCTTGCCGGCCTCATCCACCGCCTGGTTGATCTCGTTCGCCGGGCCACGCAACGGATCGAGCTTGATCGCGCGCGAGAAGGCCTCGCCATAGCCGGTCGAGCCGGTATAGTCGGTCATCAGCACGACATAGCCGGCGCTGGCGAGCAGATGATAATTCCAGCGCAGGCCGATCTGGTCCATGTTGGACGATGCCGGGCCGCCATGCATCAGCACCATCAGCGGATATTTCTTCGCCGGGTCGAACGCCGGGGGCGTGACGATCATGTTGTGGATGCGCCGGCCCTTGTCGGTGGTGAACCAGAAATGTTCCGGGCTGGCCCAGTCGATCGTCGCGGCGAGCGCCGTGTTGACGTTGGTCAGGTTCTTGTGCCGCTTGGCCGCCGGGTCGATCCGCACGATTTCCGCCGGGTTCACCGAACTGCCATAGCTGGCGATGATCTGCGTCGACTTGGCATCCGAAGGAATGTCGATCCCGGCATAGCCGCCGACCTTGGGCGCGATCACCAGTTCGGGCGTGCCGCCGCTCACCGGCACGCGATAGAGATTTTCCATCCCCGCGTCGGGCACGGTCAGATAGAGGCTGCGGCTGTCGGGCGTCACGGCATAACCGTCCACCTCGCGATCGAACGCTCCGGTCAGCAGCGTCGCCGCGCCGCCCGCCGGCCAGGCGACACGATGCAGCCGGGCCAGGTCATACACCTCCTCGCCCTGGCTATTATATTTGAAGATCAGGCTCTTGCCGTCCGGCGTAAACTTCATGTCGCCATATTCGCCCGGCGTCGGCGTCGCCAGCACCGGCTCACCGCCGTCGGCCGGCATGCGATAGAGGCCGAAATTGACGCGGGCATGGGCCGCATTCCAGCGTTCGGTGGTGGCGGTGAAGATGATCTCCTTGCCGTCCGGGCTCCAGACCGGCGCCAGCGTCATGCCGCCGTCGCTCTGGGCATTGCCGCCAAAGCCATCGGCCTGCGCCAGCTTGGTGGCGGACAGGATATCGCGCGCCGGCGCACCTTCCGCCAGCGGCTGGAGCCACAGGCTCGGCCGCTTGTCGTCCAGCCAGTCATTCCAGTAGCGGATCGGGAAATGCTCATAGACGCGCATATTATATTTGCGCGCCTTGCGTTCCTCGGCCGTCTTCTTGTTGGCGGCGGCGTCCATCGCGCCGGGATAGACCGCGCTTTCGAACAGGATCGCCTGACCATCGGGCCGCCAGATCGGCTTGCCCGCGCCGGTCGGGATGCTGGTTACGCGGCGGGCTTCACCACCGGCCAGGTCCAGCACATAGATTTGCGCGACATCGTCGCCCTCGCGCTTGGCGGAAAAGGCGATGCGGCGGCTGTCGGGGGCCCAGGCCGGATCGCCCTCGCCCGCCTTGGTCGCGGTCAGGCGGCGCGCCGCCGCCGATCCGTCGGCCGGCACGATCCACAGGTCGCTGACCGCGCCATCCTTCTCATAGGAAGGTTCGCTGAGCGCATAGACCACCCATTTGCCGTCCGGGCTCGCCACCGGCGCGCCGACGCGCTTCATCATCCACAGCGTTTCGTGGGTCAGCACCTGCTTGGGCTGTGCGATTGCCGGCGCGGCGCACGCGCCCGCCACCATTGCCGCCGACAGCAGCAAACGGGATATCATTGTCACGGTATCAAACCCCTGTTCTGACATTGGGCCGAACGGCCAGGCCGCATGGTCAGCACGATAGGCACAGGATTTCAAGCAACAAGCGCGGCGACAACGGAGATGGCACGCCCCGTCCCACAGGCTGACGCCCCGGTAAAAACCCCCATTTCCAATTTTCCGCCAATCGGCATCATGCGCCGATGACATGCCCACCTCCTGCATTGCCGGTCGACGCGCCGACCAACCTGCTCGTTATCCCGTCCGGACATGAGGCCGAGGAACTGTTCGAGGATATAGTGTCGATGCCGGGCGTGCGGATCGAACGGATTATATCCCACGGCCACAGCACACCGCCGGAGCGCCCCTATGTCCAGCATTGGGATGAATGGGTGCTGGTGCTGGCCGGGACCGCCGAACTGCTGCTGGAAGGGATTGGCACCTATCGCCTGGAACCGGGCGATCATCGGCTGATTCGCGCGGGCATACCGCACCGCGTCACCCATACGGACGCGCCGACCATCTGGCTTGCCATCCACATCGGCGAAGCCTGAAAAACCGGCAGGAAAGGACGAAAATGCGCCCGTTCCGCAAGCGCATGCATATGCACAGATTTTTTTCAGGAATGGCAAAAGCAGCGCTTGCCATTTGGGACAAGCCGCTGCATATGCGCGGCCTGCCCGGCGCAAGCGGGGCTGCTCCCCGATAGCTCAGCGGTAGAGCATTCGACTGTTAATCGAATGGCCGTAGGTTCGAATCCTACTCGGGGAGCCACTATTTCAGCCCTTGGCAAGGCCGGGCTGGCTCCAGACAATCCGAAATTCAGCGCATCGCACGATTGCGGCACGCGCAGCGCGCAAATGCATTGCGGGCCGGCACCTCTCGGCCCGGCCCGCATGAAGTGATGGTTACGCCCGAAGGCGCCGTGCGATCAGCGCGATGCGAACTGACGACCGCGCGTCGATGCCACGGCCCAGCGCTGCGGCGTCGCGTTCGGTGCGCCTTCCCGCACGAAACACTGGCCGTGCTGCGCCTTGATCGACTGGCACAAAGTCTGCGCATCCGCACGGCTGCCAAAGCCGCTGATCGCGATCCGGTGGAAGGTCCGACCGTTGACGGTCGCCTGGCTGGTCAGCACCGGGAAGGCGGCGATGCGTCCGTTGACGCGCGCCATACTGGTCCATTTTTCCTTGGCCACGGCCGGCGAATTGAAGGCGCCAAGCTGAACGACCCAGGCGCTCGCCCCCGTGGTCACCGGCTTGATATAGGCAACCTGCTGCATCCGAGCCGCCGGGCTGGCAGCGGGAGCAACCTTGGCCTTGGCCGGCTTGGTCTTGGCGACGGCCAGGACCGTCATCGGCTTGGGCGCAGCCTTGACCGCGGGTGCGGGCGTGGACGCCGGCACGGCGGTTTCGATGATCCGGGTGTTGAGCGCGGGCGCGGCAGGGGCCGGCTCGGCAGCCGCCATCTCGATCGGCGAACCGCTCGGCAGGTCCAGTACCGGTGCCGGCTCGGTCGACGCAGCGGCCAGCGCCACCGGTGCGGCATCCGGCGCAGCGGGCGCCAGCGCCAGCACCGCCGGCTGGCCCTGATCGGCGCCGTTGACGGTAACGCCCATCAGCGCGGCGACGCGCTGCGGCGACAGTGCCGGGTCGGCCATGCCGGCCCATTGGGCGATACGCTGATTGGCGGCAAGCGGTGCCAGATCCAGCCCGGCGACCAGCCGCGCATCCTTCCAGCGACCGGCCAGCGCATAGGCATAGGCCAGGTTCTGGCGGGTGCGGGCATTGGCCGACGGATCCTGGATCGCGGCGGACAAGATACGAACGCCTTCGGTCGGATCACCGGCCATGGCGAGCGCCAGGCCGTAATCGCCCGCCGGTACATTGTCGGTATTGGCCGCCAGCAGATCGCGCGCGGCGTCATTCTTGCCGAGCGCCACCTCGACCAGGGCGAGGCTGACGATGGTGCGCGAATCGCGGTTGCCCAAGGTCATCGCGTCGGTGAAGGCCGTCTCTGCCGAAACGAAGCGGCCATCCAGCACATAGGCACGGCCCAGCAACTGGCGATATTGCGCATTGTCGGGCGCCGCCTGCACGGCCGCTTCCGCCGCCTGCACAGCCTTTGCGCCGTCGCGAGCGGCCAGCGCCTTTTCTGCCGCCTCGGCCGGCTTGCCTGGATTGGCGTGCTTGACCGCCGCCGAACGCGGATGGAATGCCGCGCCGGTGCAGCCGACCATCGTCGTCGCCACCATCAAGGAGGAAACGGCCGCCTTGCCAAATGCCGTTCGTTTCATGACCTTACCCACCTATAATCAAAGATCGCCGCGTCAGTGCGGCAATTGCTGGGCAAGCCGATCAATCTCGGGCAGCCCTTCGAGGAAAGCATCCAGTGCTTCGGTAACAACCTGTTGCGCCGACCGGCCAGTCACGGCCGCCGCCAGACGCAGCTTGAGATGACGGCCCGCATCCAGCCGCAGCGTGAAGGCCGCCTTGCGTGCGTTGTCGACCGCCATCGCCTTGGCCGGTGCGGCGCGCACCGGCGCCGGCTTTGCCCGCATCGGCTTGGCGGCCATCACCAGTTCGGCCGGTTCCGGCTCGGCTTCGACCGTCTCGGGCAGAACGACCTGCGCCACGCGCTCGGCCAGTTCCTCGCGTTCGGTCACGACCGCCGGGACCGGAACCGGTGCGAGCACCGTGCTCATCGGCGTCAGGCCGGTGGCGACGGGCGCAGTCGGCGCGGCAGGCTCGTCATCGTGCATCGGCACGTCGAAACCCATGTCGTTCCAGCCCAGATCGTCGGACACCATGCCGGCATTGCTCGGGCGACCAAAGCCCAGCATCGGGCGGCGCATCGCCGGCGTGGCGGCGCCCTTGCGCGCCAGCAGGCCGGACGTCAGGGAAGCGATCGGTTTGGCTTCAGCCATGATAGCCCCCTTTTCTTACTGCACGACGCGGCGGCCGAAGCCACCACCGGCGGGACGCGAAGCAGCGGCGGTGCCGACGCTGTTCTGGGGCACGGAAAAGACCGTGCGGCGGAAATTCTTTTCCAGGCGATCGGAGATATAGCTCCACAGGCCCGTTACTTCGGCGGCCGACTTGCCCTTGGGATCGACCTCCATCACCGTGCGCCCGTCGATCATCGAGGCAGCGAAATCGGTGCGATGATGCAGCGTCACCGGCGCCACCGTGCCATGCTGCGACAAAGCGACAGCGGCTTCGGAGGTGATGCGCGCCTTGGGCGTCGCGGCATTGACGACGAAGATCAGCGGCTTGCCGGCGCGCTCGCACAGGTCGACCGTGGCACCGACGGCGCGCAGGTCATGCGGGCTCGGACGGGTCGGCACGACGATCAGTTCGGCAACCGAAATCACGCTCTGGATCGCCATGGTGATCGCCGGCGGCGTATCAATGACGGCCAGCTTGAACCCCTGCTGGCGCAGGATTTCGAGGTCGGCGGCCAGCCGCGCAACCGTGGTCTGGGCAAAGGCGGGATATTCGGCCTCGCGCTCGTTCCACCAATCGGCCAGCGAGCCCTGGGGATCGATGTCGATCAGCACGACCGGACCGGCCCCGGCCAACTGCGCCTGTACGGCCAGATGACCGGACAGGGTCGTCTTGCCCGATCCGCCTTTTTGCGATGCCAATGCCAATATGCGCACGCGCCTTCCCCCAGGTAAATCCAGTTCCGAAACGATTTGGCATGGCGCCGCCTAAAATTCGGTTAACTGGTCTGGCAACCTTGTTGAGGATCACCTATCCCCGGTTTCACATCATGGATCCGGCAATGCTAAGAAGACGTTAACCTTGTTTGACGATAGTGCCGGACGAATATTCCGGTCTGGAGCATGGATATGAAGCCTATCTGGGGAGCCATTGCGTTCGGCACGCTGTTGACGGCCGCCTTGCCGGCGCTTGCCGATGTGAAGGCCGGCGTCGATGCCTGGCAGCAGGGCGATTATGCCAAGGCGATCGCCGAATGGCGCCCACTCGCCAATGCCGGCGATCCCGATGCGCAGTTCAATCTGGGCCAGGCCTACAAGCTTGGCCGCGGCGTTCCGGCCGATCTCAACAGCGCCGTCGACTGGTATCGCAAGGCAACGGCGCAGGGCCACGCCCGTGCGGAAGATAATCTGGGCCTGCTGATGTTCCAGCAGGGCGATCGCGCCGGGGCCATGCCCTATCTGCAGCATGCCGCCGCCCGAGGCGAAACCCGCGCGCAATATATTGTCGGCACCGCCCTGTTCAACGGCGACATGGTCGGCAAGGACTGGGTCCGCGCCTATGCGATGATGACCCGCGCCTCCGCCTCCGGCCTGCCACAGGCAACCACCAGCCTGCAGCAGATGGACAAATATATCCCCGCCGACCAGCGCAAGCAGGGCCTTGCCCTGGCCTCGTCGATGGAGGCGCAGGAAAAGAGCCTGGCCAGCGCCAGCCTGACCCTACCCGCGACAGCGGCACAGCCCCGCCCGACTTCTCCCGCCCCGGCACCAGCAAAGCCAGCTCCCGCACCCGTGACCCAGGTCGCGGTCGCCAAGCCGCAGCCGGTCGCGCCCAAGCCGGCACCGGAGGCAGCAAAACCGGCTCCATCCAAGCCCACGCCACCCAAGCCCGCGCCGTCCAGGATACCGGCACCGGCCGCCGGCGACTGGCGCGTGCAGCTTGGCGCGTTCGGCGACGAAGGCCGCGCCCGTGCGCTGTGGAGCCAGTTGACCCGCAAGGTCAGCGGCCTCTCCGGCTATCAACCCTATCTGGTCAAGGCCGGCAGCGTGACCCGCCTTCAGGCCGGACCGATCGCCAGCAGCGCCGACGCCTCGCGCCTGTGCAGCAGCATCAAGGCCGCCGGCGCGGACTGCATGCCGAAGAAGAACTAGGCACCCTAGCGCGGGCGCCTATTCCGCGCCCGCGCTCGCCAGCATCCAGGCGCGGAACCGTGCCAGTCCCGGATGGCCGCCAAGCCCCGTGGGATAGACCAGATAATAGGCCTGCTCGCTCGACAAGGGGCGATCGAACGGGATGACCAGACTGCCCGATTCCAGCTCCGGCCGGATCAGGAAGCTGGGGATCAGCGCCACGCCCGCCCCCGCCACCAC
>NZ_NOIW01000126.1:0-13649 GCF_002708645.1 Sphingobium sp. IP1 | reverse complement strand
ACTCCCCTCCCTTCCAGGGAGGGGCCGGGGGTGGGTGCGCCGCGTAGCGGCGGTCTACGGTCGATAGGGCAGAAGCTCGCTGCGCTCGCAACCCACCCCAACCCCTCCCTGGAAGGGAGGGGCTATGTCTTGTTTCCACCCAAACCTGTCCTACAGTGCCGCCTTTCGGCTATACCGTTGCCGGCTCTTTCCCATCGTCCGCGCGCATCCACGGCCTCGCACGATAATTTCCATCATCGGCACGAAAATGTCAGGATGTGCGGGAAATATGCGAAGTTAAGCGCGGCATGTCCTATTTTGCCGCGCGGGGTTCAGCTGTTGGTGGCGCCCCACACGTCGCTGGCCTTCACGAAGCCCTTCTGGCCCTTCACGTCGAACGCGCACCAGCCGCTCGAGCAGGAACCGATCCGGCCGACCACGCCCTTTTCGGCGCGGAACAGGGTGCGGCTGGTTTCGCTCGCGCCTTCGTGCATCGGCGCTTCGGCAGCAGTGACGATCGCCGTGGCGGTATCGCTCAGCAGGCGGACATGCATCCAGCCCTGGGCACCGTCGGGGTCTTCCACCTTGCGCCACAGGCCCAGCACCTGCACCACCTTCACCGGCAGGTCGCGGCGCTGATAGACCCAGTTGGACGGATAATCGAGGCTGGGGCCGACGCGCATCCGCGCCTCGTCATGCGACAGCGATGCCCAATAGGGCACCGGCTTGGCCGGGGCCGCAGCCGCGCCGCTCATATTGGTCAGTGCCGCGATCATGCCCGCGCCCAGCAGCAGGCGCTTCATGCCCGACCCTTTGCCCATATCACCCATGGTCTTTCCATACGCTTGTCCGGCCGGTCGCGACAAGCTTTCAATCGCAGGCAACCGCATATCCGCTTGACCGGCGGAGCAGGCGGGAATAGCGGCCTTGCTATGGCCAGGAAACCGCGCCCCGCAACGCCGCGCGTCATCGTGACGCGTCGCCTGCCCCCCAATGTGGAGGCGCGCATGGCCGAACTGTTCGACGCCAGCTTCAACACCGGCGACATCCCCATGAACCGGGGCGAACTCGCCGCCGCCATGGCGCAGTGCGACGTGCTGGTGCCCTGCATCAGCGACCAGATCGACGCGGAACTGATCGCCGGCGCGCCCGACCGGCTGCAACTGATCGCCAGCTTCGGCAGCGGCGTCGACCATATCGACCTAGCCGCCGCGCGGACCAGGGGCGTGATCGTCACCAACACGCCCGGCGTACTGACCGAAGATACGGCCGACATGACCATGGCGCTGATCCTCTCCGTGCCCCGCCGCCTGGCGGAGGGAGAGAAGCTGGTGCGCTCGGGCCAGTGGCATGGCTGGAGCCCGTCGGGCATGCTGGGTCACCGTATCGGTGGCAAGAAGCTGGGCATCATCGGCATGGGCCGCATCGGTCGCGCCGTCGCCCGCCGCGCGAAGGCCTTCGGCCTCTCCATTGCCTATCATAACCGCCACCGCCTGCCTTTCGAGGTGGAGCAGGAACTGGAGGCCAGTTGGCATGACGATCTCGACGCGCTGCTGCGCGAATGCGACATCGTCTCGATCCATTGCCCGCTCAACGCCGATAGCCGCGGCCTGATCGATGCGCGGCGGATCGGCCTGATGCGGCCCGACGCCTATCTCATCAACACCTCCCGCGCCGAAATCACCGATGAGCCGGCACTGATCGCTGCGCTCGCTGAAGCACGGATTGCCGGTGCCGGGCTTGACGTCTACACCCATGAGCCGGCGGTCGATCCGCGGCTGCTGGCGCTCGCCAACGTCACCCTGCTGCCTCATGTCGGCTCGGCGACCTTCGAGGGGCGCGACGCCACCGGCGCCCGCGTCATCGCCAATATCCGTACCTGGGCCGACGGCCATCGTCCGCCCAATCAGGTGCTTGAAGGCTGGGTCTGATCGCTGCGCGCGCGGAACAATGCGCGCCTTCCTCCGTTTGGAAACATCAGAGAAACGGAAGGAATCCCACCATGATTCGTCTTGCCATCATTGCCCTTGTGATCGCGGCCGTGCTCGCCGTCCTCGGCTTCGGCGGCGCCGCCGGCACCTTCGTCGGCATCGCCAAATTGCTGTTCGGCATCGCCATCGCCCTGTTCCTGATTTTCCTTGTCCTGGGCCTTCTGGCTGGCAAGGGCATCAAGGACGCGATAGACTGACACGCATGATCGAAATCGGCGCTGGAGTGGATGAAACCGGGCGGTTGCTGCGCGATGAGGCCGGCTTCCTGCTCCAGCGTGATCTTGGCGGCACCTGGCGATTGGTGCTGCTGCGGGTGCCGGTCGACCATGTGGAAAAGCGGGTCCGGGTGCGCGGCTATTATGCCGGCGACGACATTGTCGAAGCGGACGGCGTAGCCGCCGCCTGAACCGGCATCGGGCCATCTTGCCAGAATCGTTGCGCCGCGCGATCAGTTGCGCCCATGCGCAAGATCATTTCCCTGATGCTCGCCGTTGCGGCGCCCGCTCTGGCTCACGCCCAGACTCCCCATGACCAGCTGACCCAGGTGATCGACGATCACTGGAAATGGTATCTGTCGGTCCATCCGGTGGAAGCGACCGCACGCGGCGTGCGCGACTATGACGACCAGATTTCCGACCTGTCGCTCGCCGCCCGCGATGCCCAGATCAAGGCGGAACAGGGCTTCGTCACCCGGCTGGATGCGGTGCCGGAGGCTGGGCTGGATGCCGCCGACAAGGTGAACCGTGCCGTGCTGTTGTGGATGCTGCGCGACGATATCGCCAGCGACCGGCATCAGGCCGAACGGCTGATGCTCTTCACCACCTATTATAGCTGGCATCAGGGCTTTTCCGGCATGGCCGACGGCCTGCCTTTCTACACCCGCGGCGATTACGAGAGCTATCTCAAGCGCCTCGCTCTCTACCCCAAGCAGAATGGCGATGGCATGGCGATCACCCGCCAGGCGATCAGGGGCGGTTATGTGCTGCCCTGTTCGGTACTGGGCGGCTTTGCCAAGGGGATCAGCGGCATCGTTGCCGGGCCGCCGGAAGGAACGCGCTTCTACGAGCCCTTCACCCGCGCCAAGCCGCGCGACATCAGCGATGCCGACTGGACGGCGCTACAGGCGCGCGCGGTAGCGCTGATCCGAGATGTCATCACGCCCGAATATGGCAAATGGCACGACCTGTTCGTGGCGGACTATCTGCCCAAATGCCGCCAGAGCGACAGCGCCTCGACCCTGCCGGGCGGCGCGGCCTGGTATGCCAGCCGGGTGCGCACCCACACCACCACCGACCTGACCCCCGATCAAATCCACCAGATCGGCCTGGATGAGGTCGCGCGCATCGGCAAGCGGATGGACGTGATCGCGGCCAAGGCGGGCTATCCCAGCCGCGCCGCCTTCATCCAGCATCTGCGTACTGATCCGAGCTATTACGCCAAGACGCCCGAGGAACTGCTGCGCGTCGCCGCGCGCCAGGCCAAGACGATCGACGGCCTGCTGCCGCGCTATTTCGCGACGCTGCCGCGCCTGCCCTATGGCATCAAGCCGATCCCGGCGGCCGAGGCGGAAGGAACGACCACGGCCTATTATGGCCCTGGCGCGCCCGAGGCCGGGATTTCCGGCACCTATTGGGTCAACACCTCGAAGCTCGACCAGCGGCCCTTCTGGGAATTGCCGGCGCTGACCGCGCATGAGGCGGTGCCGGGCCATCACAACCAGATCGCGCTGCAGCAGGAATTGCCGCTGCCGCCCTTCCGCAAATATCTCGCCGGCTTCACCGCCTATGTCGAGGGCTGGGCGCTCTACACCGAATATCTGGGCGAGGAGATGGGCCTCTATGACACGCCCGAAAAGATGATGGGCCGCCTGTCCTACGAGATGTGGCGCGCCTGCCGCCTGGTGGTCGACACCGGCATCCATGCCAAGGGCTGGGACAAGGCGAAGGCGGTCGCCTTCATGAAGGCGAACAGCGCCTTGAGCGACGCCAATATCGATGCGGAGGTCAATCGCTACATCAGCTGGCCGGGGCAGGCGCTGGGCTACAAGCTGGGCGAGATCAAGATCCGCGAATTGCGGGCGCGGGCGGAGCAGCAACTCGGGCCCAAATTCGACCTGCGCCGTTTCCATGATGCGGTGCTGTCGCAGGGGGCGGTGCCGCTCACCGTGCTGGAAAGCCAGATCGACGGTTGGATCGCCGCGGAAAAGGCGCGCTGAGAAGAACGCGGATAAAGGCAAGATGTGGGGCGGGGCGGGCGTGATTTCCACGCCCCGCGCACAATAAAAGTGCGGCCCTTGTGCGCGTCGCTGCGAATGATTTTCAGTAAGCAAAAATGGCGGAAATAAAGGCGGTTTCGACCATTTTGTCCCTTTGACTTGGCGGTGGCAATCTGTATGCCACCGCTCATCGGGACACACTTGCTTCGACCATAGGTTGGGGCGCCTCCCTCCACCTTGCCGCGTCTTCGTGGCTTCTGGTGGGAACGCGACGCTTCCTTCCGCATGGCCGGGCCTATGCGAGGAGACGCATATCTTATGACCGCCACCGGACAGGATACTTTCGGCACGCGCGACACGCTCAATGTCGGCGGCAAGGACATCGCCTATTATTCGTTGGAAAAGGCTGCTGCGAAGCTTGGAGACGTTTCGCGCCTGCCTTTCTCGATGAAGGTGCTGCTCGAAAATCTGCTGCGCTTCGAGGACGGCGTGACCGTCACCACCGACGACATCAAGGCGATCGTCGACTGGCAGAATGACAAGGGCAAGGCCGAGCGCGAGATCCAGTATCGCCCGGCGCGCGTGCTGTTGCAGGACTTTACCGGCGTGCCCTGCGTCGTCGATCTGGCCGCCATGCGCGACGCGATGAATGCGCTGGGCGCCGACGCCAGCAAGATCAACCCGCAGGTGCCCGTCCACCTCGTCATCGACCATTCAGTCATGGTCGACGAGTTCGGCACGCCCAAGGCGTTCCAGGACAATATGGAGATCGAATATCAGCGCAACATGGAGCGCTACGACTTCCTGAAATGGGGCAGCAAGAGCCTGGCCAATTTCTATGCTGTGCCGCCCGGCACCGGCATCTGCCATCAGGTGAATCTGGAAAATATCGCCCAGGGCGTGTGGTCGAGCACCGGCGCCGACGGCGCGACCATCGCCTATCCCGACACCTGCGTCGGTACCGACAGCCACACCACCATGGTCAATGGCCTGGGCGTGCTGGGCTGGGGCGTCGGCGGGATCGAGGCGGAGGCCGCAATGCTGGGCCAGCCGGTATCGATGCTGATCCCCGAAGTGGTCGGCTTCAAGTTTACCGGCAATTTGAAGGAAGGCGTGACCGCCACCGATCTGGTGCTGACCTGCACCCAGATGCTGCGCGCGCGCGGCGTGGTCGGCCGCTTTGTCGAATATTTCGGCCCCGGCCTTGCCACGCTAAGCCTCGCCGACCGCGCGACGCTGGCCAATATGGCGCCCGAATATGGCGCGACCTGCGGCTTCTTCGGCATCGACGACAAGACGCTGGACTATATGCGCCTGACCGGCCGCAGCGACGAGAATATCGCCCTGGTCGAGGCCTATGCCAAGCAGCAGGGCTTCTGGATCGATCCGTCGGTCGAGCCGATCTTCACCGATACGCTGGAGCTGGACCTGTCCACCGTGGTGCCCAGCCTCGCCGGTCCCAAGCGTCCGCAGGACCGCGTCGCGCTCCCTGAAGTCGATGATGTGTTCAACGCCGACATGGTCAACACCTACAAGAAGGCGCAGACCCGCGTTCCGGTCGAGGGCAAGGATTATGACATTGGCGACGGCGACGTCACCATCGCCGCGATCACCAGCTGCACCAACACCTCCAACCCCAATGTGCTGATCGCCGCCGGCCTGGTCGCCAAGAAGGCGAACGAGCTGGGCTTGAAGCCCAAGCCCTGGGTCAAGACCTCGCTGGCGCCCGGTTCGCAGGTCGTCACCGACTATCTGGAAAAGGCGGGCCTTCAGGCGCATCTCGACGCGATCGGCTTCAACCTGGTCGGCTATGGCTGCACCACCTGCATCGGCAATTCGGGACCGCTGGCCGAGCCGATCAGCAAGGCGATCAATGAAAATGGCCTGGTCGCTGCCGCCGTCATTTCGGGCAACCGCAACTTCGAAGGTCGCGTCTCGCCCGACGTGCGCGCCAACTTCCTCGCTTCGCCGCCGCTGGTTGTCGCCTATGCGCTCAAGGGCACGGTGATCGAGGATTTCATCACCACCCCGATCGGCACGAGCAAGGATGGCGAAGCGGTCTATCTCAAGGACATCTGGCCGACCAATGACGAGGTCGCGACCACCCTGGCGGGGGCGGTCGACCGGGAGATGTTCCGCGCCCGCTATGCCAATGTCTACAAGGGCGACGCCCATTGGCAGGCGATCGAGGTGACCGGGTCGGACACCTACAAGTGGCGCGCCGGGTCGACCTATGTCGCCAACCCGCCCTATTTCGAGGGGCTGACCATGACCCCGGCGCCGGTCACCGACATCATCGGCGCCATGCCGCTGGCGATCTTCGGCGACTCGATCACCACCGACCACATCTCGCCGGCCGGTTCGATCAAGGCGACCTCGCCCGCGGGCAAGTGGCTGAGCGAGCATCAGGTCGCGCAGGCCGACTATAACAGCTATGGCTCGCGCCGTGGCCATCATGAAGTCATGATGCGCGGCACCTTCGCCAATATCCGCATCAAGAATCTGATGCTCGACGGCGTCGAAGGCGGCATGACCAGCTATCAGGGCGAAGTCATGCCGATCTATGACGCGGCGATGAAGCACAAGGCCGACGGCACGCCGCTGGTCGTCATCGGCGGCAAGGAATATGGCACCGGATCGTCGCGCGACTGGGCGGCCAAGGGCACCAACCTGCTCGGCGTGCGCGCCGTGATCGTCGAGAGCTTCGAGCGTATCCACCGCTCGAACCTGGTCGGCATGGGCGTGCTGCCCCTGGTGTTCAAGGACGGCCAGACCCGCGACACGCTGGGCCTCAAGGGCGATGACAGCTTCACCATCACCGGCGTCGGCGAGTTGAAGCCCCGCCAGGATGTCGAAGTGCAGGTCACCCGCGCTGATGGCTCGACCTTCAGCTTCACCGCGCTCTGCCGCATCGATACCGTCAACGAGCTGGAATATTTCCTCAACGGCGGCATCCTGCAATATGTGCTGCGCAAGCTGGCGGCCTGAGCGATTTCAAGTCAGATGGCACATCTGACGACTTGGAAATCGCGGCAAATAAAGACCAGGAGCATGGCCGACTTCGGCGGTCCATGCTCTTGATCGGTTGACGCGCTGAGCTAAGGAATGAGGGCTTCTCCCGGAAGGGAGGGGCCCTTTTCATTTGGGGGTGGATGGTGGCGCTGTTCGTGGAAATCATCGGCTGGGCCGGCGCGATATTGGTGCTGATCGCCTATGTCGGGGTCTCGACCGGGCGGCTGTCGGGCGGGTCGGCGACCTTCCAGTGGCTGAACGCCGTCGGCGCCGCCTTCTTCATCCTCAACACCTGGTGGCATGGCGCCTTCCCGTCGATGGTGCTCAACATCATCTGGGCAGTCGTCGGCTTTTCCACCCTGTGGCGCATCTTCCGTCGGAGAATGTCCCCGTCATGACCCGCTTCATCGATCTCAGCCACGCCATCGAACATGGCATGACCACCTATAAGGGCGTCGCCGCGCCGCATATCTGCGATTACTGGACCCGCGAACAGTCGCGCGCCAACTATGCCGATGGCAGCGCCTTCCAGATGGGACGGATCGACATGGTGTCGAACACCGGCACCTATCTCGATGCGCCCTTCCATCGCTTCGAGGAGGGCGATGATCTCTCGATGCTCGATCTCGACCGGTTGGCCAGCCTGCCGGCGATCGTGGTGCGCAGGCCGTTCGACGCTATGGGCCTGGCGACCGACGCCGCCGATCTCGACGGCATCGACGTCGCCGGCCGCGCGGTGCTCGTCCATACCGGCTGGGACCGGCGCTGGCGCACGCCGGCCTATTATGAGGATCATCCCTTCCTGACCGAAGCGGCGGCGCAGATGCTGGTGGCGCGCGGCGCCCGGCTGGTCGGCATCGACAGCCATAATATCGACGATACCCGCCCCGGCACCGGTCGCCCGGTCCATCGCGAATTGCTCGGTGCCGGCGTGCTGATCTGCGAACATATGACCAATCTGGGCGCGCTGCCGGATGCGGGCTTCGCCTTCACTGCCATGCCGCCCAAGATCGTCGGCATGGGCACATTCCCGGTGCGGGCCTTCGCGCAAGTCGATCCGGCATGATCTTGTGATGTCGCGCTGAAGCATGACATCGCTGTTAGGCTTCGGCTTTCACTTGAACTGAGAGGCGTTAGCGCCGATACTATGACGATCGGCCGAGAAAGGCCGTCCAAGGAGATTTTACCCATGGCCAATTGGTCCGACCCCCGTTCCGATATCGCAGGCTTTGGCAATGCCAGCGCCGCGCGCAGCGAGGCGTTCGATGCCGGGCTGCGCAAATATATGCTGTCGGTCTATAATTATATGGCGAGCGGCGTGCTGCTGACCGGTGTTGTCGCGCTGCTGTTCGCGTCGAGCGGTCTGGCGCTCCAGATCCTCGCCGGCCCCGGCATTCTGAAATATGTCATCATGTTCGCACCGCTGGCCTTCGTCATGGTGATGAGCTTTGGCATCAACAAGCTGTCGACCGTCGCGATGCAGAGCCTGTTCTGGGCCTATGCCGCCGTGATGGGCCTGTCGCTGTCGTCGATCTTCCTGGTCTATACCGGCACGTCGATCGCGCAGACCTTCTTCGCGACCGCTGCGGCCTTCGCCGGCCTCAGCCTGTTCGGCTACACCACCAAGAAGGATCTGTCGGGCTTCGGCACCTTCCTGATCATGGGTGTCGTCGGCCTGCTGGTCGCCAGCCTGATCAACCTCTTCCTGCGCTCCAGCATGATGGATCTGGCGATCAGCTTCGTCGGCGTGCTGCTGTTCGCGGGCCTGACCGCCTATGACACGCAGAAGATCAAGAGCATCTATGCCTATGTCGCCGGCACGGAGATGATGGGCAAGTCGGTGGTGATGGGGGCGCTGAACCTCTATCTCGACTTCATCAACATGTTCATGTTCCTGCTGCGCTTCATGGGCGATCGCCGCTGATTTCCAGCAAACGGAACGAAGACAGGAAAAAGGCCCGGCGGACATCTCCGCCGGGCCTTTTGCTTTGTGGGGAGGGGGCGGCTCAGCCCTGTTTCTGCATCTCGGCGATCAGGGCGTTGTCGATCTCCTTCTGCCTCTTATAGGCCGGGCGCTCGCGCAGTCGGGCGGCATAGGCCTCGAACGCCGGGCGGCTGGGGATGGTGCCGAAGGTGAGCCCCCAGTCGATCTGCGCGCCGACATAGACGTCCGCCGCCGTGAAAGTGCCGCCGCAGATCCAGCTGCGGCCGGTGACCGCCGTTTCCAGCGTGTCGAGCGTGTCGTCGAGCGAGCCATAGCCCGCGCTGCGCTCGCGCCCTTCGGGCAAAACGAAGCCCATCGCCTTGTTGGTGACGGCGGCCTCCACTGGACCGGCGGCGAAGAAGAGCCAACGATAATAATCGGCCCGGTCATCGGTCGCCGGCGCTAGCCCTGCGGCCGGGAAAGCATCGGCCAGATAGGCGCAGATGGCGGCGCATTCGGTCACCACCTTGCCGCCATGGACGATCGCCGGCACCTTGCCCATCGGGTTGATCGCGCGATAGTCGGCGGTCTTCATGCCGCCGGCATAATCCAGGATCACCGCCTCATAGGGGGCGCCGACCTCCTCCAGCATCCAGCGGGCAATCTGCCCGCGCGACATGGGGTTGGTATAGAGAAGAACCGGGTCCGCCATTGTGCATTCTCCTTGGAAAGTGGCCGGAACATATCATGAACAATATGCTCCGGCCAGCCGGATCATTGGGCCGGTGCGGTGGCCGCCGCCGCAGGCTTGTCGCGATAGCGATCGAACCAGGCGATGATCGCCGCCGCCTTGGCTGCCGATTGCGACGGGCGGGCGGCGATGCCGCCATGGCTGGCGCCCGGCACTTTCACCAGCGCGGTCGGCACGCCCCGTATCTGCAACGCGCCATAATATTGCTCCGCTTCGCTGACCGGGGTGCGATAATCCTCGCTGCCCACGACCACCAGGGTCGGCGTCTTGACGTTGCCAACCAGGCTGAGCGGCGAGCGGTTCCAATAGCCCATCGGATCTTCCCAGGGCTTGGCCGGGAACCAGTAGCGCGAGGTGAAGAGCGTATTGTCCATGGTCAGCGCCTCGCTGATCCAGTTGATCACCGGCTTCTGCGTGGCGGCGCCCTTGAACCGGTCGGTCTTGCCGATGATCCAGCTGGTCAGCACGCCGCCGCCCGAACCGCCGGTGACGAACAGATTGTCCGGATCGGCCACGCCGGCCGCGATCGCGGCATCGACCGCGGCCATCAGGTCGCCATAGTCGTCGCCGGGATATTTGTGATGGATCAGCTGGGCAAACTCTTCGCCATAGGAGGTGGAGCCGCGCGGGTTGGTGTAGAGCACGGCATAGCCCGCGGCGGCATAAAGCTGGTCGTCGGTCGAGAAATGCGGGCCATAGGCGGTGTGCGGGCCGCCATGGATTTCCAGCAGCAACGGCACGCGGGTGCCGGGCTGATAGCCGGGCGGGGTGACGAGCCAGGCCGGCACGGTCCGGCCGTCGGGCGCGGTGACGGCCAGTTCCTTGACCTGTCCCAGCGCCTTGTGGCCCAGGAAATCCTCGTTGAGGCGCGTGAGCTGCCGGCTCTTGCCGCCGCTGCTGACCGACAGGTCGGCCGGGCGCAACGCCGATCCGCTGGTGAAGGCGAGCGTGCCATTGGCCGCGACGCTGAAATCGCCGCCGCTATAGGGCCGGTCGAAGGCCGTGCCGGTAAGGCCGCTCGCCAGTTCGGTGACATGGCCATCGAGGCTGATGCGGGCAAGGCGGTTGACGCCGCGCTCGTCATATTGGGCGTAGAGCGACTTGCCGTCGGCCGCCCAATAGGCGCGGTCGATGCTGCGGTCGAAACTGGCGGTGATCGCATGGGCGCCGCTGCCGTCGCGGTTCATGACGTAGAGATAGCTATTCTGGTAGGACAGGCGCTTGTCGTCATAGCCGAGATAGGCGATCTTGCTGCCGTCCGGCGAGACGACCGGCGCGACATCGGGGCCTTCGCGGCTGGTGAGCGGGCTGATCGCGCCCGACGCGATGTCGAGCGTGTAGATTTCCGGATCGAATATCTTCTGCTGCCAGTCGGGCTTGCGCACCGCGCTGAACAGGATGGCGCGGCCATCGGGCGTCCAGCTCAGCGGGCCGCCATCCTGATAGTCGCCAAAGCTCAGCTGCCGCGCCGGGCCGCCATCGGCCGGCACCAGGAAGATATGGTCATAGCCGGCCTGGACATAGCCGCCGCCATCATTGCGATAATCGACCCGGTCGATCACCTCCAGCGGCTTGGCCCATTCGGCGCCCTCCGGCTTGTCGGGCGCCTTGCCCAGCTTCATCGGGTCGGCGGGCACGCGCATGATATAGGCAAGGGACTTGCCGTCGGGCGACCAGGTGACCGACTGCGGGCCGTCGGGCAGGGTGGTGACGCGCACGGTGGCACCGGTGTCGAGCCAGCGCACGAACAATTGCGGCTTGCCCGCATCGGCGGCGATATAGGCGATGCGCTTGCCATCGGGCGACCAGCGCGGCTGGCTGGCGTCGGTGACCAGCGGGCGCTGCGCGCCGGTGGCGGTGTCGACCAGCCAGATCGCGCCCTTCTGCCGGTCGGTCATGATGTCGCCCTGGCGGCGGACATAGGCGACGCTCTTGCCGTCGGGGCTGATCTGCGGATCGGTCGCGACCTGCAGCGCGAAAATGTCGCGGCCCTCGAACCTGGACGACGGGGCGGCCGACTGGGCGGCGAGCGGCAGGGGGGAGAGGGCGGCGCCGAGCAGCAGCGCGGCCAATAGCTTATGTCGCATGAAAACCTCGAAACGGAAGAATGGCGCGAGACTTGCCGGATTTTCCTTTCGTTTCAAGTGCAACTCGTGGCCGGGGCGCGACGGGTGATGCCGCGCCCCGACTGGAACTTCAGCAGCCCGCGCCCATCGCGCCCGCCAGCATCCCGCCAAGGCCGCCCTTGCATTTCTTCTTCTTGGGCGGCGGATTGTCGCCGGAGGCGTCGGCGCTGTCGTCGCCCTGGCTCATCATCGATCCCATGTCCGGCCCGTTGAGCATCCACATGGTATTGGAGCGATAGCGGACGCGGGCGATCCATTCCGGTTTCCAGGCGATCTTGGGATCGGCCGGGCGTGGTGGATAGGCGAAATTGGCTTCCGGTCCATAGGCATAGAGGCTGCCCATCAGCATCTCGCCGCCCGACTGCACCACCTGCGACGGCACGGTGCAACTGGTCTGGCTGGGCGGCATCACGATCTTGTCGCCGATCAGCTTGCGCACGGCGGCGGGGGATAGCCAGTCCCACACCGGCCCGCCAAAGGCCTGACTGGCTGAGGAGGCCCACCACACCATGTCGCCGCCCTGCTTGGCCGCGAACACCCAGGCATAATAGCCGGTGGCATTGGGCACCGCGTTCCAGCTCAGCTGGGTGGCGCCGCCCGCCGCCGGGCTGGCGCGGCCCGTGATCGGCGGCATGAAGTCCTGGTTCAGCGCGAACTTGATCTCCGGCGCATAATTGCCGGCGATGCGATGGTCGCCGATCAGCGAGGAATTGCCCGACAGCGTCTTGCGCGTCTGGCCATTGGGCCATTCGCCATAGGTCTTGCTGTTGGTGAAGCGGACCTGCCATTCCTGCGGGATCGCCGCGCCGGTCATGTAGAGGCCGGGCGGAAACTGGCCGCGCGCGACCTTGGCGAAATCGATCACCACCGGCTGGTTCGGCCCGGCGGTCGCGCCGCATCCCCAATAGATGAGCAGCCGCCCCTTGGGCTTCTCGCCGGGCAGCGCCGGCTCGTCGCTCGGCGTGACCTTTGGCGTGACCAGCGGGACGGAAGCACCCAGCCGGGCACCGGCGGGCATATAATGCTCGGCTGCCGGCGAGCCGCTCGCGGCCTGGGTCGATCCCAGGCGCAGCACCAGTTCATGGATCGGCTGGTTGCCGCCGCCCATCATCATCGACATGGCCCCGCCCATGCCACCGCCGCCCGCCATTGCGGCCATGCCGGACATGGTGCCGGCATCCATCGCATAGCGGGCGATCGGTCCGCCGGCCTGCTGGCTGGCGCCGGGCGTGGCGAGAAGGACGAAGCTGATGCTGAGCAGCGCGGCGCGTGGCGCGGCGGACCGCAGATGAAGCGAAGTGGACATGCATTCCCCTATGAAAGCGTGGAAGACATGCGACCTTTCTGTTCTGGAGTCGGCTTAGCAGAATTTGCGGGGGGCGGGGAGAGGGCGGCTAAGTGCGAGCGAAATGCCCATGGCGCAGGAAATGCACGACCTGATCGGCGACGGGGCGGGTGTAGATCATCGCGGTGTGGGCGACGGGCAGGGTGACATGGTCGCTTTCGCCTGGACAATGGGTGGCGGCGACGCTGACCTTGCCGTCATTGGGCGCGCGGAAGATGCGGCTGGGAAGCAGGCCGTTCATCGGCCGGTCGCCCGCGATGATGCCGAGCGGATAGTCGACCGCGCCCCGCGCCGCCCGCATGGCGG
>NZ_NOIW01000125.1:0-14045 GCF_002708645.1 Sphingobium sp. IP1 | reverse complement strand
CCATACCGGTGTCGCAGCGATTGTAATCCCTTGTTGGGCGGCCACGAAGGTTCGCAACGAGCAAACGGCAGGTTCCGAAACAAGCTGCCGTTAGAAGCCCGAGCGGTGAACGACGCATTTTGGTCGGCAACCGACGCCGCGTGAGCGGCAATTATCCTCGAAACCCGGCTTTTTTGCCGGACGTTCGGCTACCGGCCATCAGCGGAAGTCTCGCGGCTTGATCTTGATGCCCTCGGTTGGCTGGCCCGGGATGATACCCGATCCTAACCGCAGATCGGGGATATAGATGTCGCGAGGGTCTCGACCGAGCGGCCGCTGCTCGCGGTCGCGCGGGTCGGGTGCCATCGGGTTCCTGACGATATCCGCACGGCTCACCCGGTAGATATCGGCGACGTCGGTGCGGCGTCCGACGCTCGCCAGCATGCCCGACAGATCATCGAGCCGCTGCGCAATGACATGGATCACCTCGCCTTCGCGCTGGACCTGACCGCGCACCCCCATCATCGACGCGCCCAGGACAGTGCGGCGGTTCTTCTCGAAGACATTGGTCCATACGACGAGATTGGCGACATCCGTCTCATCCTCGAGCGTGATGAACATCACGCCCTTGGCGCTGCCGGGCTTCTGGCGGACCAGCACCAGCCCGGCCAGTTCGATCCAGCGCCCGTCGCGCGTGGTGCGCAACTGCTCGCAGGTGATCATCCGGCGCGCCTTGAGCTCGTCGCGCAGGAACGCAACCGGATGCGCGCGCAGCGACAGACCTGAGGCGCGATAATCCTCGACCACCTCCGCGCCTTCACCCATCTCGGCCAGGATGACGCTGGGCTCAATCGCTTCCTCGCGCAGCTTGCCGGCCCGCTCGTCCGCTGCTGCGAACAGCGGCAGCGCCGCGTTCCCGAGGCCCTTCACCGCCCAGAGGCCCGATCGCCGGTCGGCGCCGAGCGATCCGAACCCGTCGGCATCGCCAATCCGGTCCAGCGCGCCGCGCCCGACACCGGCACGGTGCTGGATTTCCTCGATGCTGGTATAGGGCCTGCCGCCCCGCGCGGTGATGATCGCCGCTGCATCCGCATTGGCCAGATCGCGCGCCATGCGCAGGCCGAGCCGCACCGCCTTGTAGCGACCGCGGCCCTCTTCAAGCGTGCAATCCCAGCGACTGGCATTGACGTCGATCGGGCGGATCTCGACGCCATGCTCGCGCGCGTCGCGCACGATCTGCGCCGGGGCATAGAAACCCATCGGCTGCGCATTGAGGAGGCTCGCGCAGAAGGCGTCGGGATGATGGCATTTCATCCAGGACGAGGCATAGGCGATCAGCGCGAAGCTGGCGGCATGGCTTTCGGGAAAGCCATAAGAGCCGAAGCCTTCAATTTGCTTGAAAGTTTTCTCGGCGAACTCCTGATCATAGCCCCGGCCAACCATGCCGCTGATGAGCTTGTCGCGGAAATGGCTGACGCCGCCTGTTAATTTGAACGTCGCCATCGCACGGCGCAGCAGGTCCGCCTCGCTCGCCGTAAAGCCGGCGCATTCGATCGCCACGCGCATGGCCTGTTCCTGAAAGAGCGGCACGCCGAGCGTCTTTTCCAGCACGCGGCGCAATTCCTCGGTCGGATAGGTCACCTCCTCCTCGCCGTTGCGACGGCGGCGATAGGGATGGACCATGTCGCCCTGGATCGGGCCGGGCCGCACGATCGCGACCTGGATGACGAGATCGTAGAAGGTTTTGGGCGCCATCAGCGGGATCGAGGCCATCTGCGCGCGGGACTCGATCTGGAAGACGCCCAATGTGTCGGCCCTGCGGATCATCGCATAGGTCGCGGGATCCTCGGCCGGGATGGTCGCGAGGTCGTGCCGCAGCCCCTTGTCGTTCTCGAGAAACTCGAACGCGCGGCGCATGCAGCTCAACATGCCGAGCGCAAGCACATCGACCTTCATGAAGCCGAGAAGATCGATATCGTCTTTATCCCATTCTATCACCTGGCGATCGTCCATCGCCGCCGGTTCGATCGGCACCAGTTCGTCGAGACGGTCACGGGTCAGCACGAAGCCACCGGGATGCTGGGACAGATGACGCGGGGTGTCGATCAGTTGGCGGGCGAGGTCGAGCGTCAGCGCGAGGCGCGTGTCGCTCAAATCGAGGTTGAACTCCTGCGCGTGCTTCTCCTCCACCCCCTCGCGGCTATAGCCCCAGATCGCCCCGGCCAGACCCGCCGTCACATCCTCCGACAGGCCGAGCGCCTTGCCGACTTCGCGCACCGCGCCGCGCGCCCGGAAGCGGGTCACGACGGCGGTGAGCGCCGATCGCGTTCGGCCATAGGTCTCGTAGATCCACTGGATCACCTCCTCGCGCCGCTCATGTTCGAAATCGACGTCGATATCGGGCGGCTCGCGCCGCTCGGCCGACACGAAGCGTTCGAACAGCAATTCCGAGCGCACCGGATCGATCGAGGTGATGCCGAGGACATAACAGACCGCGCTGTTCGCCGCCGACCCGCGCCCCTGGCACAGGATCTCGCGCCGCCGGGCCTCGGCCACGATCGCATGGACGGTCAGGAAATAGGGGGCGTAATCGAGTTGCCCGATGAGCTGGAGCTCATGTTCGAGCTGCCGGCGCACCTTGTTGTCGACGCCTTGCGGATAGCGCATCGGCGCCTTCTCCCAGGTCAGCCGTTCCAGTTCTTCCTGCGGGGTGCGGCCGGGCACCTGGATCTCGTCGGGATATTGATATTTGAGCTCGTCGAGACTGAATGCGCAGCGCCTAGCGAATTCCACGCTGCGCGCGACCGGGCTGCTATCCTTGAGATAGCGCCGGAACAGCCGCGTCATCTCCGCGCCGGTCTTGAGATAACGGTCGGCGAACCGCTCGCGCGTGCGGCCCAGCGTGTCGATCGTGCATTTCTCGCGGATGCAGGTGACGACATCCTGCAGCTGGCGGCGTTCGGGCACATGATAGAGGACGTCGTTGGTCGCGATCGTCGGCACGCCTGCGGCGGCGGCGATCCGCGACAGGTCGCGCAGCCGGATTGCGTCCTTTGGCCGCCGCCGGACCGACAGCGCCATATAGGTGCGCTCGCCAAACAGCCGCTTCGTGCGCGCCAGCGCGGCCTGCGTCGTGGCATCGGCCCGGTCGGGGACGAGCATCGCCAGCAGTCCCTCGTTCCAGTCGGCCACATCCGACCAGTCGAGATGGCAGGCCCCCTTGCCCGCGCGCGTCTTGCCGATGCTGAGCAGTCGGCACAGGCGTCCATAGGCCGCCTTGTCGGTGGGATAGACGAGGAGGGCAGTGCCATCGGTGAGATCGAGCCGGCAGCCGACGATCGCGCGGACGCCGGTCTGCCGCTCCGCGTCCCATGCGCGCACGATCCCGGCGACCGAATGGCGGTCGACGACGCCAAGCGCGGGCATCTCCATCGCCGCTGCCGTCGCGAACAGATCCTCGGGGCTCGATGCCCCGCGCAGGAAACTGAAATGCGTTGTCACCTGCAGTTCGACATAGCCCGGTTTGCCCGCGCTCATGCGAAGGCGCCGTGGATGAACCAGCGCATCGGGCCGGTCGCGGCGCTCTCGCCGTCGCCGGCGCGGAACAGCCAATAGCGGCCGCCACTCACCGTCTCAACCTGATAATAATCGCGCACGCTGAGCGGCTGTCGCCCCTCGATGCCGCCATCGCGCCACCATTCGCCATGCAGCCGCTCCGGACCGTCGCCCTGCGTCACCCGGTATCGCTTGCCGCGCCAGATGAACATGCGCGGTGCATCGTCGGGCAACAGCGCGATCACCTCGATCGGTTCTGGTTTGGCCAGCATACGCGCCGGGCGGGGCAGATCATCGTCCCATCCCATGCCGCGCGCCTCACCCAACGCCGGCGCGCCGGTCGCGGAGCGTTCGGGCATGCCGCTCGGGCAAGGCGCCATCCGGTGCAGGTTTCTGGAGCCGAAGCGGTTGGCGAGCGTATCGACCAGCGCAGCCAGATCGGCCCCGCGCCGGCCCAGCTGTTCGAGGCTTTCGCCCTGTCGCGGCGCGGCCGCCTCCATCAGCGAGACCAGCAGCGTCATCGCCTCGATGCCAAGACCCGGTTCAACCGTTTCGATCTTCGCGCAGAGCAATTTGGCGAGATGCCCCGCATCCCGGCTCGGCGTCGCCGTCCCGATGCGGATGACCTGACAATGGCCATCGACACGGTGGAAATAGCAATCGAGACGCCTGCCTCCGCGTCCTGCGCGGACAAGCTGTTCGACAATGTCGGCGACGAGATCGCCGATCACCTGGGCGAAAGCCTCGGGCGTCGCGATCGGCTCCATGAAACCGCGCTGCGCCCGCGGCATCTGTTCCGGAAAGATCGGCTCTATGGGTTCGGCGACCTGTCCGATGGCCTGGTCGAGACGGCGATGCAGGCTGCGGCCAAACCGCTTGGCGAGCGGCGCGCGGGGTGCGCCGAGCAGTTGTTCGACCCGCTCGAAGCCAAGCTTGCGCAGCCCCTCGACGATTTCGGCTTCGAGCCGCAGCGCCGGGATCGGGAGCAGCTCCATCGCCCTGCGATGCTGCCCCGGTTCGATGACGACGGGCCTGCCGTCGCGGACATGCCGTGCGACCGCGTGCGCGCAGCCCGCCGTGTCGGCGACCGCGATATGCACCGCGACGCCGAAGGCCGCGATGCGGCGATGCAGATCCTTGAGCAGGGCGGTTTCGCTGCCGAAGAGCGAGGCGCAGCCGGTGATGTCGATCCACAGCCCGTCCGGGGCGTCGGGCGCCACGATCGGCGAATAGCGCTGCCCGGCCCACAGGGCGAGGCGCCGCAGGCCGTCCATGTCAGCGTCGGGCAGCGCGTCGATGACCTCCAGTTCGGGCGCAAGCATCCGCGCCTTGGTGACGGTCATGCCGGGCATAACGCCGAGCGCGCGTGCGGCAGCATCCACCGCCGCGACGATCCGGCGGCCATGGTCAGGAATTGCGGTGACGAGCGGTCCGTCGGGCGTGGTGCTGCAACGCCCTTCAGGCGGCGATTTGGCTGTCGCCCGCCGCAGCCGGTCGGTCGACCAGTGCGGCAGGTAGACCGATACGACCCGTCGCATCGCAGCCCTCCACAATCCATGCGTGCGGATTACCGCCGCGTACGCGCTCCAGCGCCAGCTGCCATCGCGGACGGCCAAGGCTCGGGATGCCGAGATCCTCGCTCGGGCTCGCGGTCACCCGCCAGCGCGTGATCGCCGCCGTGCCCTCGGCCGCTTGCGCGACTTTCGACGCGCGCCGGAAGATGAAAGCCGGCACGCCCGACGCTTCGGCTGCGAGCTGCAGCCGCTTGGAGGCGGTGGTGCTGTATTTGCCGATCTCGCCCACGACGCCGCCGATCCCGGCATGGCGCAGGCATTCCTCCATCGCGAGCAGCACATTAGTGTCGCTGCCCGCCTCGACATAGATCACCCGGTCAGGATGCAGTCCCGCGAGGTGGAGCGCGGGGGCAAACAGGTCGCGCCATCGCAGGCACCACAGCACCGGCCCCTCCATCCGCGCGAGAATGCCGGCCAGGAACACCGTCGCGCTTGCATCGTCGGCAAGGTCTGGGCTGCCCGCGACCTCATGGAGCGCGCCGCCGGCAATACCGCCGCCCGGCAGGCGCGCGTCGATCGCCTCGATCCCGAACGGCGTGGTTGCGTGGCATACGCCTTTGCCCTCGATCTGCGCAATATGCGCTCGCAGCTGATCAAGGACGGTGGCTTCACGCATGGCATTCAAAAGACTCGGGGTTTGATATGTTCTCTTTTTGTTCATACTGCTGCGATCGAGAGTCAAGCACCGGGTCCGTTCCGACTTGTTGACAGGAGGGCCCAAGTTGCGGGGGAGTAGGCATTTCATCTTTGAGAAAAAATTTTGCGGCCGGGCGGCGCGCGCCTGCGCGCAGGCTATGACGGCATCATCATGACCGCCTCTTTCGACCTTGACCGATTCGTCGCCGCACAGGCGCAGATCTATAACACGGCCCTTGGCGAGATCCGCCGCGGCGCCAAGCGCAGTCACTGGATGTGGTTCATCTTTCCGCAGATCGCCGGTCTCGGGTCGAGCGAGATGGCGCGGCGCTACGCGATCGCATCACTCGACGAGGCGCGCGCCTATCTTGCGCACCCGGTGCTGGGTGCCCGGCTGCGCGATTGCGTGGCGGCGCTGCAGGACCTCACCGGCACCAGTGCCGAGGCGGTGTTCGGTGGCATCGATGCGCTGAAGCTGCGCTCGTCCCTCACCCTGTTCGTCGAAGCCGGGGGCGGGGGGCTGTTCACGGCCGCGCTCGATCGCTGGTTTGGCGGCGAGGCCGATGCAGCGACGCTGGCGCGCCTGGCCCCGCGCTGAGGCGAGGAACCGCTCGCGCGTCGATCGGTTCTAAAAGACGAGGCCGCTTGTTTCCCCCCGCTCATGCGGCCCCTGATACGGACCCGCCGGTTCCCCCGTTCCGGCGGGTCCATTTCTTCCTCTTTCTGGACCTGAGCATAGGCGCCGTGACGCCTATCGCGCGCGGCACCAGTCGGGCTTGGGCTGGCGGCGCAGCCAGGGCCGTGCTGCGCCGATGCTGATCAGCCTTGCGGCCAGATCGCGCCCGTCGAGCGTGACGCGCGCGACAGTGCGATTATAGCTGCGCCCGATCCGCTCGAAGCGGATCGTCTTGCCATCGAGCAGGGCTTTCGCCTGGCGGGTCGCCGCCTTGCCGCGCGCGAGCTCGGCAGCGCATTTGGCCTGGCCGGCGCGGCTCTCGGGCGCATCGATATCGGCGATCCGAATCCGCTCGCCACTCATCAGGCGAAAGGTGTCGCCGTCGGTCACAGAGCGGATTTTGCCGGTCGCGGCGGGGAGCGCTGCCGCGCTCGACAGGGAGCAAACGAACAACAGGGCTGCGAGGGCGTGTCGGTAGGAAAGGGTCATCGGCCCCGCTCTAGCCGTCCTGACCATCACGAACAAAGGGGCAACCGGCGCGGCGTGCATCCTGGGCGACGGGGTCGGTGGCGGGACGTCTCATGCCGGCCGACGGGATCACCCCGCTCTTTGAGGCGCAATCCTTGGTCGCTCCCGCGGACCTATTCGATCAACCCGTAAAGGGTCCGTACGCTCACGCTACGGCCTTTTGCCGTGCCGCCAAAAGGTGATCGCGGCCACGGGAGCGACGCTTCGGGCGCCAGTCGAGCGGGGATGAACCCGCCGGCACCACAAGGAGCCTCGATATGTTCACCGATCTTGGGACCGCCCGCAAAAGCGCACTCACTCTCTCGAAGACCCTGATGGCCGCCACGATGGTCATCGCAATCGGAACGCAGTTCGCCGTCATCACCGCCGACGACTTCGATGGCGACGTCGCCGTGCTCAACGAATATGATCCCTTCGCCTGACAATCAGGCGGGGGCTGCCGCCCCCGCCGCCTTTCGAGATCCGTTGCCATTGGAAGACCTGCCGAGCCAGACCAGCGCCCATTATCTGCACTCGACCCTGCGCGAGCGCATTGTCGAGCATGTCTTTGTAGGCGAGGCGCTGCGGCGTCTATGGCAGCGCGGGATTACCGGAGTCGAGGTGCTGCGCTCGGAGTTCGATGCCGGCGGCTATGATCTGGTGATGAGCTACAAGGCGATTACCCGGCATATCCAGTTCAAGACGGTGACCTTGGGCGGGCGGGCGCCGCGCGTGACCGCAAACCTCAAACTCATGGAGAAGCCGAGCGGCTGCATCATCTGGATCGTGGTGTCACCCGACCTCGATCTCCTGTCCTATCTCTGGTTCGGCAATGCGCCCGATGTGCCGTTGCCCGATATTCGCGGCTTTCCGGTCGCACGCCATGCCAAGGGAACGGCGCAGGGCAAGAAGAACGAAAGACCGATGCACCGGGTGATCGCCAAGGGACAATTCGAGAAGGTCGCGACGCTCGATCTGATCCTGACCAGATTGTTCGGTCCGCTGGATTGAGGGAGGTCGGGGCACCGGCTGCGCCGGACCGGGCTCTAGGCTGACGCCCCGAGCCCCGTGCCGGGTCTCGGCCCTGCCGGGTAACGATCCCTTGCTGGAAAGGCGATTGCTCTAGCGGGCGGTCGGCCCAAGCAGCGTCTCGGCCGTGACCGGCGCGACGCCATTGGCGAGGCCCTCGGCGAGGCCGGGATCGCCCAGCAATGTTCGCCATGGACCGCCATAGCCGGGCGAGGCCAGATAGAAGGCCGCACCGTCACAGGCGACCATGCGGCAGCGCTCCTGTACGTCGATGAGCGAACCGCTGCTGCCATGGCGCGCGACCATGTCGTCCAGGTCGACACGCATCAGCGCCCCGCACCGCCGGCATTGGCTGCGCACCAGGACTTTGTGCCGCTGCATCGCGCCGATGCTGCGCAGCGCGACAGGCCAGAGGATGTGAAGAGCAGCGGTCATCGGGCAATGATAGTCCGCGTCACCGTCCGGTCCAGCATTCTGATGCCCGTCCAGCGAAATCACCTGTTCCTGTGTGCCGCCCAAAGCTCGGGTGTCATCACCATGTCCGGGTCTCGCCGAGGCGCTGTCCCGCGCAAGCCCGTGGCCGGGCTTCTCCACTGCCGTTGCGACCCTACGGGTGCGCGAGCCTGCTGTGCCCCGGCGCGCCGGCCCGTGTTGAAAGACCCCGATCGGCGGGGTTTCGAACGCACAGGACAGATCGCATGCCCGAGCATCAGAGCCATACCTCTTCGCAGCCCGATCGCACTGCAACCATCGCCCAGCTCAATGACGCGCTGCGCCGCTCACTCACCCAGCCAGGCCATAACCGCGTGGTCATGACCATCGGCGTTCAGAGCCTGATCGGCGACGTCAGCCTGTTCCGCAACTTTCAGGCCCGGGCGCAATTGCTGCGCACCATCCGCGACTATGACAGCTTCGGTCCCGACGTGGATCCGCATGGCGAGCGCGATTTCGGCCGGTTCACCTTCCGCGACGCGGTGCTCTACTGGAAGATCGACTATTATGACCGCGCGCTGGAGTTCGGCTCGCCCGATCCGACCGACGAGAATGTCACCACGCGCGTGCTGACCATTCTTCTCGCGCAAGAGTATTAAGCCATGCTGGCCCCGCGCGGCGGGGCCAGCCCTCCTCATGAAGGCGGTGCCGGGCAACGTCTGCTCGAGCAGACTTTGGTGCGCGCTGCGCCGGTCGTGCCGGGGAGACGCCTCATCGCGACCGTATTGAATTCAATACGGTGGGCGCGGATCATCCGGGCAGCGCGAGAGGAGAGAGAGCATATGGTGACGGAGGGGCAGGGGAGCGAGGAACGGCGCTCGGCCTTTCTGCAGCTGCGGGTCACCCCGCAGATGCACGCCGCGATCGCGAGGCTCGCGCTCGACCACGATAATATCACCATCCGCGCGCTCGTCATGAACGCGCTGAAGCAAACCTATGGTCTTGATGTCCCCGATGCGGAACTTCGCGACCAACGCGGCCGGCAGCCCCGGCCCGCGGCTGCTGCAGGAGACTGATCATGGCGGAATATTTTTCCCAGCATCCCGATCACGCGATCCTCTTCGGTTTCGCGTGCTTCGCCTTCACCGTCTATCTGTTCCGCGATGTCGGCCCCCGGTTCGGCAGCGGCGGCGGGGACTGGTCGGCGCGCGACCATTATGAGCGCAACCTTCGCAACGGTGGCGACGATTTCTGAGCGCGGCGCCTGGCAGGGAAACATGATGTGAAGACCATCGTCATCAGCCTGCTCAAGGGCGGCGTCGGCAAGACCTTCTTTGCAACCCATCTCGCCTGGTATCTGGCCGAGCAGGCAGGGCGGCGGGTCGCGTTCATTGATCTCGATCCGCAGGGATCTTCGACCCGCCGGCTCGCGAAGGAACGGACCGGCTGGTTTTCCGCCGACCTGTTCGATCCCGACGCAAAACTGGCGCTGGACGACGCAGCCGGCATCACCGTGTTCGCGGCCGATCCGCGTCTCCAGATGGTCAAGGCCGCGCAGGACGTGCATGACTTTATCGTCCGCTTCCGCGAGCTGCCTCACCACTTCGATTATTGTGTGATCGACACCGGACCCAAATGGGACGAGCTCACCTTGAGCGCGATGGCGGTCGCGGACGAAGTCATCGCGCCGGTTCAGGTCGCCGAGGATTCGCTGGAATGCGCCAAGATGCTGCTGACCGCGCTCAAGAAGGCCGAGGGCGCGCGCGGCGGGCGCAAGGTCAATTTCCTCGGGCTGCTGCCCTCGATGGTCAATGCCTTCGACAAGCGGGACATGGACAATGCGGTCAAGCTCACCCAGGCGGTCGGCCCGGCGCTCATGTTCCCGGCCTTCGTGAAGGCGCGCCCGACCTACAAGCATTCGGCCGAGAACCATCATGCGGTCTGGCATGAAACGGGCAGCGGCGCCAAGGCGGCCTCGGACGAGATCCGCTCGATCCTCGCCGAAGTAGAACGGCGCGTCGATGCGCGGGCGAAGGAGAGCGCCTGATGGGCAAATTCGATCAGCGCGCCGAAGAGTTCGGAATGCTCGTGGGCGCGCATGAGAGCGCACGGCGCGTCGAGGACTTGCCGCTCGACTGGGTGATGCCCGACCCCGGCAATCCGCGCACGCACTTCGACGAAGTGGAACTCGCCGAGCTTGCAGCGTCGATCGAGGTGCGCGGCGTGCTGCAGCCGATCATCGTTCGCCCCAGGAATGCGGACGGCAAGCATGTCATCCGCATGGGCGAACGGCGCTACCGCGCATCGCTCGCGGCGGGCAAGACGACCATTCCGGCGATCGTCAGCGAAGCGGGGGAGGGCGGTGACGTCCTCGCCGATCAGATCGTCGAGAATGATCAGCGCGCCAGCCTCTCGTCGCGTGAACTCGCGCTTGGCGTCGAGCGCATGCTGGCGCAGGGCAAGACCCAGGCCGAGATCGCCAAGGCGCTCGGCCGGTCCAAGCAGTTCGTCTCGCTCTACGCAGCCTATGGCGAGATGGAGCCTTATCTGCGCGAGGCGATCGACAAGGCCCCCATCCGCGTCCTCTACGATCTCCACCGCGCCGCCCGCAAGCATCCGGTCGAGGTGCGCGGGTTCGTCGCAGGACTGGGCGAGCGTGGCGTCACGCTTGCCGAAGGTAGCCGGTTCATTGCCTCGCTCAAGGGTGCGGTCGATGCCGGTTCCGCGCCTGCGCCCACCGCGCCGGCAGCCGTGCCCGCCGCACCATCGCCAGCCAAGCCGACGGGCCGGGCAGGGCACGCGCGTCCGATCGTGGCGCCCAGCCCCGTCAAGGTGATGGTCGGCGCCCGATCCGCCCGGCTCATATTGCCCGAGCGCGTTCGGGTGGTGTTCGATGACGGCGATGAGGGTGAGGTCGCCTCGCGCGATCTGTCGTTCGAATGAGCGCTGGACTGGAGTAGGCTGTTTCTCAACCTGCGATGAGTCGCTTCGCGCAAGGAGGCATGATGACCGGCGAACTGGACGATATCTGCGCACAGGTGGATTGCCCGAAATGTGGAGCCGAACTGAGTGTTCCGTACCGGCAGATGCGCTTGCAGAAAGCCGCTGCCTGTTCCTGCGGCGCGATGATCCGGCTCGAGGATGATACGCCGATCGCGGCCATCCAGCGCTTGATCGACGAGGCCAACCCGCCGCACCCGGACAATGATGGGTAGCGCTGGCCCCGGCCAACAGCACCACTCACTCCGCGTCAGTAAGCTTGAATTTTCAGATCGAATGATGGCGGCATCCCTCCTTCAGGGATGCCGCCATTTTCTTTTCAACGATCATTTCGGGCTTGCTTGCGCAGCCGGTGAGGCGCTTCTTCCAGAGAGGCTGCGAGTCTGCTTGAGCAGACTATGGAAGGGGTCAATTAAGGTGAGGGCCGGATAGGCTTGTCGCCGGGGATGTTTAACAATAGGATGGCGCATGGCTTTTTTCGGCCTCCGCCTGCCCGATGATCTCGCGGCGCGCTTCGATGCGATGGCAGCCTCCCGCGGCGGCCGCTCGGCACTGCTGCGTGGGCTGGTCGACGAGGCGCTGCGCACGAACGCGGACGATGTCGTGGTGCCGGCGCCTCGCGAGCGCACGACGGGCCGGGTCGAGGTTCGCCTGACCCCGAGCGACCTGGCCTTGCTCGATGCGGCGGCGGAGGCGCGTGGCCTCAAGCGCACCGAATGGATCGTTGCCCTTTTGCGCCGGCGTCTCTTCGGCAAGGCACCGCCACCGCGTCCCGATCGCGCGGCGATCGCGCAGTCCTGGCGCGAGCTCAACCGCATCGGCATCAACCTCAATCAGGCGGTCCACGCTCTGCACGCCGCGACGATGGTCGATTCCGGCCTCGACCTCGCACGGGAGGCCGCTCGCGTTGCGTCCTTCCGCGATGATGTGGACAAGAAGCTCGCGGCGCTGGGCCAGGCGCTCAAGGGCGATGCGAGCTATTGGGATACGCCGGCATGAGCGGCGGCGACGAAGACGTCCTGCCGCTCCCGAGCCTGATGGAGGCCTGGCGCCCGCCGAGCGGCGGCAAGCGTACGTTGAAAGGCGCGACGTTGCGGATACGGGGCGGCCGGAGCAGTGCGGGCGGTGATGGCTCGGCCATGCTCACGCCCGCGCAGGCGCGCGCCAAGCTCGAGCGCATCGTGCGCAAGGCGCCCGAGGTCATGGTCAAGATCTCGGGCAAGCAGCGGGGGCCTGCGCATCTCTCCGAGCATTTCGGCTACATCTCGCGGCATGGCAAACTCGAGGTGCGCAGCAGTGAAGGCGAGATCATCACCGACGAGAAGCGGCTGAAGGCAATCGCCAGCGACTGGGCGATGCTCGACGATGCGATGAACCCGACTGGACGCGATCGGCCGACGTCGATGTCGATGGTGCTGTCGATGCCGGGCGGCACGACCGATGCCGCGACCATCCATGACGCAGTTCAGGCTTTTGCCCGCGTCGAGTTTGAGGGGCAGTTTGCCTATATGGTCGCGCTGCACACCGACACGGACCATCCCCATGTTCATCTGACCGTCGCCACCCAGGGCGAGGACGGCACCCGGTTCAATCCGCGCAAAGCCGACCTGCATCATTGGCGTGAAAGCTTTGCGCATGAGCTGCGCGAGCGGGGGGTCGCCGCCGAAGCCACGCCGCGCCGGGCGCGGGGCCATGTCCAGAAGCGCATCCGCTCTTCGGCGCGGCATCTCGACGCGCGGACCGACGGCCTTGGCGCAGGAGAGGGCAAGGGGCTCGACATTCACCGCCTGACCGAAGAGCGCGCTGAAACCTTCGCGAACTCTGCCGAGCCCGAACGCAGGGCCGAGGATGTGGCGGCGCTTGGCCGTCAGAAGTTCATTCGTGCGACCTATGCGCAGGCGGCCGCCGCGCTCGCGGCAACGGGCAAGGAAGAGGATCTGGCGCTGGCGCAGGATGTGACCAGCTTCGTGGCCGCCATGCCGCCGGCCGTGTCCCGGCGCCTTGCCCGTGCGCGTGAGATCATGATGGCGCAGCGCGCAGCCGGGCAGGGGGAGCGCACGCCAGAGATGGGATCCAAGGCTGCGGACAAGCCAGACCGGGAGCCGCACAAGCCGCGTGACCGGGAACGCTGAGCGATCGGTTGCGCCGCGCCGCTAGTTGGGCGGGGCGCTGCGGGCCGCGAGGGTACGTAGCATCGACACCCATTGGTCCAGGATTTCGGCCTGATCGGGATCGGTCTCGCGCGTGACGCGCGCATAGACGCTCAGAGCGCCTGCAAATTCCTCCAGGGATGCGACGCCAGCGCGCGCCAGTAGAGCGCCGATGATCCCGAGGGTCCCGCCGATCGCGCTGACGACCGGATCCTTGTCTTCAGGCTCCATCAAAAAGCTGGAGAGACGGACAGACGTCCACCAAAGCTCAGGTCGTTGATCACGCTCCAGTTCCCTTTGTCGAGCGCCCGCGCCACCCCGAAGCCATCTTCTCCGGACAGCCGGCGGCACGCCCTGAATTATGAGGCGTGCCGGCGTTGGAACCGGTTGTGGTTTAGCTGAGGTCTTTTCTCTCCTGCAAACAGGCGCACGATGGTGCTGCACGATGAAGGGAGATGACACGATGACGAAGAAGATCACGAACCCCGAGATACTGGCGATCCGGGC
>NZ_NOIW01000124.1:0-14085 GCF_002708645.1 Sphingobium sp. IP1 | reverse complement strand
AAAGATGCACTGAACCCTCGACATGACACTGGGCGTTTCCATTTTATTGCCCCGACCCGATCGATAATGGGACAATATCCTTATCCCGTCAAAGGGAATGGATCGTCTCAATGGCGACATAATGGTTGTGCATCGCCAACCGGCCCGAGGAAATCCGAGCGCTCCCCGCATGGTGCCTGCGCCTCATCGTTCTGGTCGAGGCGCGCGCCGCGCCACGACTGCATACCGTCGAGGGCCTGTGGCGCAGAACGACCCGGGCGCGGCCCGGCTCGATGACGCTCTTCATTCGGAACGAGCAGCTGCTTCCGCCGGATGAAATCGACCGCATCGTGCGCGACGCGCCGACAGACCTCATCCGGTTCCAGGACGTTGCGGGCCAGATACCCATCGGCGAGCGACCGACGATGACCGACTGGCTCGATCGCTTCCATGCCGCTTTCCCACAACGAGGCCGCGGACCCGCGCACGCGATCGCCGCCTGACCGCATTTCGCAAAACCAACCCTGCAAACGGAAGGATCGATCATGATCTGCGCCGCCACCGATACGCGCATCGACACCATAGGCCGCCTCAACGACCGTTGCCGCCAAGGCCTCGATCGCACCGCCCGCATCGTCGTCACCCGCACCTGCCTCGGCGCTCTTGCCGGCGATACGCCTGCATCCGAGGCGATCGCGCAGGCCCATCTCCTCCAGGCCCTGCGCCGCTGCACGTTCGACCCCCGCGACAAGGAGCGCAATCGCGGCGAGTTTACCGTTGGCGACGTCCGCGTCTTCTTCTCGATCGACTATTATGACGAACACCTCGAATATGGTTCGCAGGACCCCGCCGACGCGCGCATCACGCGCCGCGTGCTGACGCTCATGCTGCGGGAGGATCTGTGACGATCGAAATCGTCCTTGGCCTCCCCCATCTGGCGAACGGCCCGCTTCTGGCGCGCGCTGCCGCGCTGTGCGCGCCCGTTCTGATCTCAGCCAATTGCCTGTCGCGCTGGCGCAAGGCCGATGGTTGGCGGCAATGGTCCGGATGGCGAACCGGGACCCTCGCCAATGCGAGAGACCTCGCAAGTCTCGACCTCGATTCCGCAGGCTACACCATGATGGTGCGCTACCGCGGCCTGCCATGGTCGATCGCCGATTATATGACCCTGGCCGCATCCTATCCCTTTCGGCGCATATCGTCGGTCGATTACTGCTGCGAGCACGAAGTCGCCCATGACCGGGAAGAGGTTCTCGACCGCGTCGCGCGCACTGCCGCGACCAACCGCGAATGCTTCGCACGCGCCGGCGATCTCGGCATCCGCCAACGGTTCATGCCGGTGATCCAGGGCCGCGAGCCCGACGATTATGCCCGATCGCTCGATTCCATCGACGCGATCGTCCTTCCCGGCTCGGTCATCGGTATCGGCAGCATGTGCCGTCGGCCGACCCACGGACCTCAGGGACTGATCGCCGTCGTCGAGCGGCTCACCCATATCCTGCCCATCGGGACGAAGGCACATCTCTTCGGGGTCAAGGGCGACGCTCTGCCTTATCTTGCGCCCTTCGCACGCTGGATTGCCTCGATCGACAGCCAGGGATGGGGCATCGCGGCTCGAAGGCATGCCCTGCGGCATCGCATCTCCAAGACGGACCGGCTTGCAGCCGACTTCATGGACCGCTGGTATCGAACCCAATGCGCGCGCCTGCTCGAACCCCCGCGCTTCTTGACCGAGGCCGCAGACATCCCGGTCCGGCCCCCGCCGCTCGATCCCTGGGAACAAGCCATCGCGCAGGCGCGGGCGGAAATCCGCGACCTTATAGAAACCGGCGAGCTCGACCATGACGCGATAACAGATGCCTGGGTCGAGGGCTGGGCCGCCGACATCTGGCACAGCCGGCGGCCCGAGACGCCGCGCTACGTTGCCTGACACGCTCCAGGGCCCAAGGACGATCCCATGCTCACCACCCGTTCACAACGCTGGCGCGACCGGCGCAGCCTCTTCGTCTCGAACGACACGGTGATCGAGCCGTCGCGCTATGCCGTCGATGTCGTCAGCCACGAGATCGCCAGGGCGTTCCTCGCCGATCATCATTACCTGCCACGCTATCCCGCCGCCCAGCTGGCGTGCGGCCTGTTCGGCCCGGGCGCCGCGGGGCGTTCCTCGCTCGTGGGTCTGATCGTCTTCGGCGTACCCGCGAGCAACGCGGTGATTTGCCGGCACACCGGCTATGCCGATGCTGCACGCGGCTGCGTCCTTCAGCGTCTCCTGTGCCTGCCCAGTGTCGCAGCCAACGGCGAGAGCTTCTTTACAGCCCGTGCCTTCAGGTTGTTGCGCCAGGCCAAACCTGCCATCGATGCCGTCGTCAGCTTTTCCGACCCTGCCTTCGGTCATTGCGGCGTCGTCTATGCCGCTCTCTCCGGGGCCTATCGGGGCACAACGAGGCCGAGGACTGTCCTGCGCCTCGCGGGGCAAACGATATCCGGGCGCGCCCTCTCCAAAATCCGCTCACTCGATTCAGGACATGGCGGCGCAATCGCCCACCTTGTGGATCTTGGCGCGCCTGCGCCCATGTCCGGCGAACATCCCGCCGACTGGCTCACCCGCCTGACCAACCGCGGCATCCTCACGCGCGATCGGCAAAGCCCGCTATTTACCTATTGCTTCGAGTTGACCCGTGACGCGCGCCGAACAGGCCAGGACCTGCCTCGACTTGCCTATCCACGCCGAAGCGACGTCATTCGCGATCGCCTGTCCCAAGGCGTGAACGGCACGACACAGGATCGGTTTTCGTCACCCGGCATTCTGCGGCGTGAGGCGGAAACATTCGTCAGGAATTGACCTTCCAAGGAGACGCGACATGAGCCGTCACGATTTTACCGGCATCGAACCCGATATCAGCGTCAGCATCGGTTGGGACCGGCCATTGAACAGTTTCTTCGTTCAGGTTCTACGACGGCATCCCCATCTCGATGGCGAGGATGACACGATTGTCTGGCACGGGACGGAACCTGGCGAGCTGAAATCGGCTTCCGACGCCATCGCGATCGCGTCACGCTGGGCGCGGCTTCCTGCCGACCTTGGCCGCATTCTCGAAACCGACCGGCTGAAAACGCTCGGCGCAAAGGATGGACCGGCGCAGATCGCGATGAAGCGGCGCCTCTTTGGCGACTGAGCCTCCGGGCAGAAGGTGAGGGGGATGGGCGCGATCGATCAATAGCGATCGACGGAGAACCCCATGCCCCATGTCATCGACCTCGGTGCCGGTCCCACCAACGAGGATTGCGCGCAGCTTGGCCAATCGCCCGACTTCGACGCGCTCAACCGCCTCGAAATCGCAACCTACAAATGCGCGCTGATCGCGCGCTACGGCGCGCCGCCTCCCGGCTGCCGTCTCGCTGCCCTGTCAAACGCCCACGATTTCGGCCGCTACGTCACGCTCGTCCTGCACATCGACGACGAGACCGACGAGGCCGTCTGTGCCTATGCCGAACAGGTCGAGGAGGGCCTTGGCACCTGGCTCGAAGCCGGCTTCAGCGCGCCTGTCATCCATGACGGCGAAACCCCCCGGATCGTGCATCCCGATTCCACCGCCGCGGTCGTGAGCGCCCTGCTCATCACTCGCCCGCGTCCCGACGGGCGCTTCCCGGTCCCCGATTTCGAGACCCTCCACACCAACCTTGCAGGCGCCTTCCCGGACGAGGCCGCGGCCGCACGCGCGCGTCTGTCCGACGTCGAAAGCGCCTGACCGCGCCTGTTCCCAACCCGGACGGAGATCAGCATCATGGCGAACACTTACACCAAAGCCGCCTTCACCATCCTCATGAGCCATGCCGACGCCATGCTCCTTCGCGTCGCCGAGCAAGCCTGCGGGATTCTCGACACAGGCGGCGAGGACGAGGATCTTGCGCGGCAATATGACGCCCTCGATCCGGCATTTCGGGCTGTCTTCCCCCCCGAAGGCGCCTCGAAGTTCGGAACCTTCCTCGCGATCTTTCCCGATCCTGGCTTCCCCTGTCTCGACTGCGCCATCGACATCCGGTCGAACGACGCCAACGACGCACAAGTCACGTTCAGCGGCGAACAGTTCGGCGTCGAACAGGTCGCCAACCTGCTCCTGGCAGCATGCAAATCCGCGCTTCCCTGCGGCTTTGCCTGGGTGTCGGACTGCGACCGGCTTCGTCCCGGCGAATTTGCCGGAGGGTGTGTCGTCGTCACAGGGGACGGCGTCCGCTTCCATTCGACCCAGACGATCCTCGAGCGCGCACTGCACCGCATCGAAGCGGGGGCAGACAGTGGCGTCGATGGCGTCGTGCTCGCCGTTCGCGATCCCTCGAGCGGCGATATCGGCTTCTGGAACGATGCGACCCAAAGTCTCGGATTGCTCTGCCACGCGAGCGTCTATCATCCCTCGCGCGCCGCATCCTGGGAAAACGTGCCATTCGAAGAATTCGACTGGATGGCACTTCCGCAAAACCTCGCGGCCTGATCGGCCATGCTCGACACCGATACATCGCATCGCATATCCGGTCTGCCCGCGATCGCACTGCCTCCCGCCATGCTCGAGGCCATCGCAGCAGGCGCATGGGTCGTGTTCAACCTTTCGGGCGGCAAGGACAGCTCGGCCGCGATGTTCACGGTCAACCCGCTGCTCGACGCACTCGGTCACCCCCGTGAACGTCGCCTTGCCCTCCATGCCGATCTCGGCCGCGCCGAATGGGACGAGACCCCGGCGACGGTTGAGGATCTTGCCGCTCTGGCAGGTCTGCCCCTCACGATCGTCCGCCGCGCTGCGGGTGATCTGTTCGATCGCTGGGCCAAGCGCTTTGCCAACGGCAAGGCGCGCTACGAGGCGCTCGAAACCTACAATCTGATAGGCCCCTGGTCTTCCTCGGCGCTTCGGTTCTGCACATCCGAGATGAAAGCCCATGTCATCGGGCCGCACCTCGCACGAACCCTCCGCGGCGCGACCATCGTAAATGTCCTGGGTCTTCGGCGCGACGAAAGTCCCGCTCGCGCTCGCACGCCCGAATGGAAACCCGATCCTCGCTACGCGCCGGCGGGCAATCCCCACGGCACCCGCATGATGCTGTGGAACCCGCTGACGCACTGGACGACGCCGCAAGTGCTGGCTGCCCACGCCACGCTGCATATCCCGCTCCACATCGCCTATACCTGCCATGGCAGTTCGCGCCTTTCCTGCCGCTTCTGCGTTCTCCAGTCGCTCGCCGACGCCAGAGCGTCAGCATCGGCGCCGGCCAATCGCGACGCGCTTCTGCATCTGGTCGATCTCGAAGCGAGTTCGACCTTTTCCTTTCAGCCTGGCCGGTGGCTCGCGGACACAGATCCGCGCCTGCTACCCGACGATCTCGCGCGACGGATCGGCACGGCCAAGGCCGACGCCGCCGAGCGTCGCCGCCTCGAAGCCGCGATGCCGCCCGAACTGCGCTACGTCAGGGGCTGGCCGCCCCGCATTCCGACCCATGACGAGGCCGCGATCATCGCGGCGTCACGGGCACCGATCCTGGCGCGCCACGATCTCTCCAACCTTTACCCGACCGCAAACGCCGTTCGCGCGCGCTTTGCCGACCTCATCGACGTCAAGCGCGCCGCCTGACCCCAGCAAGGACCGCTTCCCATGGCCGATATTACCGATCTCCCCGTCATGAGCCGGGCCGATGCCCTCGCCATCGGCTTTGCCGGGTTCAACGATGTCCCGCACAAGGCGATCGACGTCCCCGACGGGGCGTTCACCATCACCGCAAGAACAAGCGAGGGTCGCCGCGTCACCTTCTGCTTTCTCGAAAAGACTTACGGCGGACCGCCCCGGTTCATCGACATCCAGTTCCACGACCGCGGCACCCATATTCCCAACGCCGACGGCGGGGTCTCGCCGACGTTCAACGCCTTTGCGATAACCCGCGGCGGACGCTTCGTCGCCGATAGCCGCTCTCTCGACGAGGCCCGCAAGCCAACGATCCTGGTCCTCTCGCTCGACAAGGCCGGGGAAGAAGCTGCGCACCCGACACGGCCCGATGGCGGCAGGAAGGATCGCGACCTTGCCGACCTGCTCGACCGCGCCGCAGCGGTCATCGCCGATCCCGACAGCGAGATCCGCTCGGACCGCAACGATCTGGTTGACAGTCTCCATGCCGAGGCTGCGATACGTCGCCAACGGACCGATGCGTCATGACCGTCCCCACGACGGCACCATCGGACGCCTGACCGAAGGAAGAGGGAAGCGAGGGACTTGGATCGGGGATGAATTCCAGCCCCGGCAACAACGGAGTCCCCCATGCGCAGCATCCTTGCCTTCTACGAGATCGATCGCGCCTATGGCGGCCCTGAAGAGGGCGGTTGGTTCTACGATACCGGCACTTTCGTCCGCGCGATCGCGCTCCATTTCGACGAACGGACCGCGATCGACGCGATGCACCGCGCCAACCGCCTTCTCGCACGCCTCCAGCGCCATCGCACGCCGGTCAGCTCGGTCACCTATAGCGGCGGACGCTATCGGGCCTTCGTTTTTTCCGGACTGCCGCCCGCGCGCTTTCCCGCCGAGCGCCCCCGCTACGCCTGATCCCTCCCAGCTCGAAAGGAACAGCGCCATGTACCGCGTCCATTATTACGACAGCAGCGAAGCGGCGTATGACGCCTGCCTCGACACACCCTGCATCGAGGAGGGCGATGTCATCGCCATCCTTTCCGAGCATGTCATCGGTCTCGCCTCGAGCGATCCCATCGCCATCACGCTCGAACATGGCGCGTTCCGCGCGGTTCCCGCGATGCCGGCGTCGCGGCTGCTCGAAGAACTGGTACACGACAGGGACCAGCTGCGACACGCCGTCGAACTGGCACTCGCCCACCATTTGCCGGTCGCACCCCATTTTCTCGCCTTCGCGCTGCGCAACGTGCCCTTGCCTGTCACCTGCACGGTCGTCGCACTGACGCTCGACGACATCATGGTCGCAGTCGACGCGATCCGACATCACGAGACGCGGCTCAACAAACGCGCCGGACTGGTCGATCCCCAGACGTCGCACGGACTCTTTCTCGCCTCGACGCTGCGCAAGCTCGCGACGGCCCGCAGGCATCTGTCCGAGCATCCTCCGCTCGAACATCCCACACATCCCTCTGGCTGACCCTTATCGTCGCCCCGGCATCGTCGAACGATGCCGGAACCGGCTGCGCCGGCAGGGAAGGGGGAGCGGATCGGCAATCCGGACATGGGGTCCGGATCTCTGCCGAAAGGTCATGACCCATGTGCATCGATCCCAATGCCGAACCCGTCGCCTTCGCGCTCGACACCAAACTCTGCCATCTTTTGCCGACGCTCTCCGACGCGCATCGCGAGGCCATCGCTCACGATCTCGCGCGCACCGCGATCTTTATGGCAACCGCGATGGCAGCGGACATGGCCCAGGACGCCGTAAATGGCCTGGTGCCCATCCCTGCGATGCCCCGTCTCGGCAAGCCGCCTGCACCCGCGAAGGTCCCACCTGCCGAAATCGTCGACATCGTGACGCTGACGCCCGCGATCCCGCCCATCGTCGCTGTCATGCAGAAAACCACCGACGTCACGGTTGCGGGCGTCAGCGAGCGCGACGGCTATACGTTCGGCATAGACAACCGGACCGATCGACTGATCGACATCCGACACGCAGGCAAACGCTGGTGCATGACGCCCGACGACGAAGCGAGCGCTGTCGTTTCGCGCGCGATCGGCGCCCTTGTCGCCGCGCATGCCGATATCGGCACTGCCTTGACCCGGCAGATAGCGCGCTGATCGCAGGACATCTGCCCAACTGAAACTCTCCCCGGCATGGCCGGATCGCACCACCGTCCGCGTGAAGAACGCGTTCGGTGAGGGGCGCTTTCGCGCCCTGCCCGGCCAAGGGGCCGGGGAGAGGAGGAGGATGGGAGAAAGTGTCGAGGACAAGGGGTCCAGACGCACAATCTCACGGAGACACGACATGAACATCGGATCGATCAAGCAGAACGACGCGGGCATTTTCATGGGCCGCATTTCGACGCTGGCAGTGGCGATGACGATCGCGCTGAAGCCGGTGCATTCCGCCAACCCGCGCGCGCCGCGCTACGAAATCCACGCGCTCACCCCGAGCCGGACGTGGGTGCAGGTCGGGGCCTTCTTCGAACTCACCTCGACCAACACCGGCGAGGCGTTCCTCAACGGCCGCATCGACGATCCCTCGCTGGCGCAGCCGCTCCAGGTCTCGGCGTTCCGCCAGGACGACGGCTCGTACAATGTCGTGTGGCAGCGCGCCCAGAAGCGCCGCGACGTGACGTCCGCGCTCGGGATCAAGTCGGACGAGGATATCGCGCCGCCCTTCGGGGCCGATGGCAGCAGCGTCAGCGACACCGGCAGCGAACCGACCCCGGACGGTCTCGGCCAGTCCACCGCGCCGGTGGAGGAGCCCGTCGCCAAGGGTCGCGGTCGCGCCAAGCGCGTTGCCGAAGACGCCTGAAATTCAAAGGGGCGGTGCCGTTACGGCATCGCCCTTTTTTTGCCTGCCGGGAACGAGTTCCTCGATCATTCATCCATGACGAGTCAATTCATCGTTGTGTTGAACCCGTTTATCGCCTCAATTCGTTTCACCGATGAGCACAGAGTGAATGGCAGAAACTGGAGCATGAAGAGGAGAGGGTGATGACTGGCAGCTGGACGAATGGAGCGCAAGCCTCGGACGGGACCGGCAAGTCATTAGCCTCAGGAGTCTGCACCATGCCAGATCGCGTCTCGGTATCCATTACCATCGGAGGGATACTCCCTGCCGATCGGGTGCCCGAACTCATCGAAACCGCCAACCGATGCGGCCTTTCTCTTGAATGGGATGGGGGGCCGCTGACGGAGATACCCTCTGGAGAACCTCTCTGCCTACGCGTCCATGAAGTGGTCGGCGGTGATATCGACGACATGGAGGACTTTTGCTGCCATAACGACCTGCCTTTCAGAAGCTGGTCCGACGGTAACTACGGGCATTTTACACCTGAAATCCGCATCTGGATCGGCGAAGGTCCACGACAGGTCTATACCGCCGCACAAGACGAGAAGGCCGTCCTGACCGCCGACGAAGCGTCGCAACTAGGTTCCTACGAGGCGATCATGGAGCATTTCCGTCAGGCCAACTACATCCCTCCGCCGCTCCATATCCTCCCCATCAAGGCGCCGGACGATGCAGCTGAAGCACAATCTTCATGTGAGTAACCCTTAAGGGTTACCCAATTCGACAGTCCAGTCGCCAAAATGCCCCTCTTCGAACCACCACCGTCCGCGTGAAGAACGCGTTCGGTGAGGGGCGCTTTCGCGCCCTGCCCGGCCAAGGGGCCGGGGAGAGGAGGAGGATGGGAGAAAGTGTCGAGGACAAGGGGTCCAGACGCACAATCTCACGGAGACACGACATGAACATCGGATCGATCAAGCAGAACGACGCGGGCATTTTCATGGGCCGCATTTCGACGCTGACAGTGGCGATGACGATCGCGCTGAAGCCGGTGCATTCCGCCAACCCGCGCGCGCCGCGCTACGAAATCCACGCGCTCACCCCGAGCCGGACGTGGGTGCAGGTCGGGGCCTTCTTCGAACTCACCTCGACCAACACCGGCGAAGCTTTCCTCAACGGCCGCATCGACGATCCCTCGCTGGCGCAGCCGCTCCAGGTCTCGGCGTTCCGCCAGGACGACGGCTCGTACAATGTCGTGTGGCAGCGCGCCCAGAAGCGCCGCGACGTGACGTCCGCGCTCGGGATCAAGTCGGACGAGGATATCGCGCCGCCCTTCGGGGCCGATGGCAGCAGCGTCAGCGACACCGGCAGCGAACCGACCCCGGACGGTCTCGGCCAGTCCACCGCGCCGCTCGAGAACGCCTGATCGACCACGGGCGGCGCATATGCGTCGCCCCTTTCGCTCCCTCGACGGGGATCGCTTCGCTCCCCCCGAAGCGGTCCCCGTCTTCATTCTGGCTATTCCGCGCACAATGCGTATAATTGCCATTTCCACCGCAGGAGGATATCATGGCGACCCGCGCTGACGACGACACCGTCAACCTCACCGACTTTCACAAGTCTCCCGGCGTCTATGTCGATCAAAGCCAGACGCGGCCTGTCATTCTCACCAAGCACAAGCGTCCGTTCGCGGCCGTCGTCAGTGCCCAGTGGCTCGAACATGCCGAAGCTGCGCTCGCTGCGCTTCATGGAAACCGCCGTGTCTATTCCGAAGGAACCTTCCCCAATGACTTCGCGGCCCGTCTTGAAGCCTCGCTTCCCAGTGACGCCGAAATTGCCGCCGATCGATGGGACCACGACACCCCCGGCACCGCCGCCTCGCCCGGGTGATATCCTCAACTATGTCTATCTCTTCAGCACCGACGCCGCGGCGGGCAGGGACGAAGGCGTCAAGGAACGCCCCGTTATAGTCCTTGCCGCCGATGCCTCCGGCATCGTCGTTGCGCCCATCACCACCAAGGGCGAGGTACCCGATAGCGACACCGATGCGATCCCTGAGGTTGTCGCGACCGCTATGGGTTTGCCGCGCCCGCAGGAAAGCTATGTCGTTCTCAACGAAGCGAATGAGTTCGACTGGCGCGGCCACGACGTGATCGATCTCAAGAGTGGCGGCTTTCTCTACGGTAGAACCCCGCCGGGATATTTCGCAAAGATCATCCGCGCCATTCAGGCACGGCTCCTGAAGCCTCTGGACCGTCGCTAACGGGTCTCTCATCCAATCGCCATCGACAATCGCCCTCTGAAAGGAGCGGTGCCTTGCGGCACCGCCCCGACGGTTGGGATCGCAACTGTCCGCCAACCGGCCCTGATCTCGCAATCCGGCGGCCTGTAAAGCCATCGCCACCCTGCCAGCGGAAGCGCCCTGAAAGCAGCCTTCGATGGCGATCGGAACGGTGCCGGGGATGGCGGTTGCTGGCGATCGCCCTGGCAAGCGTTCCGCCCGAAGGTGCCCTTGCGGCATCCGGCTTCCTCGACACGGCCGTCACGTCCGCATGTGACCGTCCTTGTTCAGCTCCGGGCTGTCGCCACCATCCCAAGGAGTCGCGACGCTGGTGGTCCGGTTGCCCCCCGCACTCCATCGCCCGGGGATACGGATGACGCACCCGACCCTGTCGGTTCACGAGACTTGTCCATCTCGAAGCCTGCGGGAACCTTGGGCTGCGACCGGCGGTCCATCCGCCGTTTCGTGTCACCTGCGCCGGGAGCCGGAACCCCGCAACCCCTTTGGCAGGGCCGTGTTGCCGCGCGTTGCGCGGCTGCCCGCACCACCCCTGCAAAAGCGGTTCCCCTCCGGTCGATCGATCCCGCCGCCTGCGCGACGGTCCCGATCGCCCTGCGGTGCGGCGCCCCAGCTCCCGGCGCTCCTCAGGTGACACCGGCGGACGAACCGCCGGCCACATCCCAAGGAGGCTTCGAGATGAACAACGTGAACCTGGTCGGCCGCATCACCCGCACCCCCGAGCTGCGCGAGGTCAACCGCACCACCAGCGTCGCGACGATCTTCGTGGCGACCGATCGCCCCAAGCTGAATAAGGACGGCCACACCTACAAGGGCGAGGACGGCTTCACGGTCAAGGAAACCGAATACCACAAGGTCACCTGCTTCAACGGCCTCGCCAAGGCGATCGCCAACAACCGCCAGAAAGGCGACCTCATCGCCATCGAAGGCCGCCTCCACTACACCCGCTGGCAGGACGTCGACGGCAACGACCGCTACGGCTGCGAGATCATCGCCGACCGGGCAGAATTCTACTGACCCGAACCGCACGGGGCGGTGCCGCAAGGCACCGCCCCTGCCGCGTGCTCACTCTGACCGGCGCGCCGCCCTCGACGCGATGCTGACGCATCGCGCCTTGCGCGCGCGCCTCCGCTCGAAAAGGATCGGCATCATGACCACCCAGCGCGACATGTTCGACGGCGATCCGTTCGCGCCGGACCCCGAACCCGAAATCCCGGCACCGGCGCGCGGCAGTGACGACGGCGATGCCGTCGCCCCCACGCCGCTCGCGGTGCCATGCGGCTTCTACGATCGCCGGAACCAGCCCTGCCGCCGTCTCGCGACCCGTCCGATCCTCATGGACGGCAAGCCCTTCGTCCATCGCGACCGGCTGCTGCTCTTTTGCCCGCGCCAATGCTGGTTCGACGACGACAGCGCGGTTGAGCCGGAGCCGGCGAACCGGATTGTCGGCCATACCGGATATGACGACGAACCGGATTTACACATCAATCCGGTAACCGACGATCACGATGACAATTTCGACCCCGACGATCCGGGTCACACCCAGATGCCTGATTACGGGGACGCCCATGACGACGGCGATAGCCACGACTACGATCCATGACCGCGTGATCCAACGCGCAGCCTCTCCGGCTGCGGCTGCGGCCGCTGTCGCGGCCGCCGCTCCCTTGCATCCGGTTCGGGCGGTCGGTCCTGCCATGGTGGTTGAGAGAAGGGCGTAGAAGAAGAGGTTGGGCGTCCCGCCCTATGGGCGGGCACGCGGCTCTACTCGGCCCTGGCGGGCCTCCCGGAGCCCCCTGCGGGGTCTCCGCCCTGACGGGTGACGATCCGCTCGCTGCGCCGGGCGTCCTCCTTGGGGGCGGCGCGGGCTGGTTCGCCCTCCCGGGCTCTCTGGCGCCCGCTTTACGATGCCGTGCCTTGCGGCACGCCATCGTCGCCCGCCGTCGGTCCGACCCGGCGTGCCTGCCACAACATAATATTTTCTCTCTCTGTGATGAGGAAGTTTGGCATGCGGGGATTTGCGGGCCGTCAAGGACGAGCGGTCCCCCAATTTTCACGCACCCGACACTCCGGCTGCGCCTCCGCTTTCGGGCACGAGAAAATCGGCTCCACCGCTCGCGAGCGTTAACCGGGGTCCGTGCCGTCTGCGCGGCACGGCTTCCCGGTTAACGTCCCTGACCGCCCTGACCGCCGCATGCCGGATGAGATTCCTCACCGAGAGAAGGTGAGATTTTCAACACATGGAGGCTATCATGACCAAGTACAGCAACTTCGACGACATGGGCCGCGCGTTCAACGAGCGCCGCGTCGACACCGAAACCCGCCAGACCTACGAAGGCAGCTTCATCGAAGCCAGCGAGATGGCCAAGCTCAGCATCGTGGGAGAAGCCGAGAAGCTGGAAATGCCCGATCCCGATCAGGCAGCAGCCGCCGTCGAACAGATGCTCTCGACGATGTTCGATGTGTTCCGCGACACCCGGATGGAGGAGTTCGCCGCCGACCTCGCATGGGGCTTCGTCAACAGCTTCCACATGGTGGCCAAGCGCATCGAGGGCCGGGAGGATGACGCCGCCAAGAAGCTGGGCGATCTGGTCCGCAGCTACGACCCCTCGGAGATCTACGCTGTCGAACTCGAAGAGACCCAGCTGCTCTGCCAGACACTGGAAGGGTGCGCCGAGGCGATGCGCTGCATGCGCGACCACGCCGGCGAAGTCTATCGCATCGAGACTGGCCGTCCCTTCTCGACCGTGCGCGGCAGCCGCGTCTCCTCCAAGCTCACCGCCTCGATGATCGACGGAGCCGACTATCTGGCCGCACGCGCCGCCAAGAAGCGGGAAGAGCACAACCCGACCGGGCCTGTCGTCGCCTTCTCGGGCGGCATGGAATGGCACGACCACGAGCAGCTCTTCGAACGCCTCGACCAGATCAAGCGCCGCATCCCCTCGATGGTCCTGATGACCACCGCGATGAACAAGGGAGCCGACGCCATCGCCGCAGCATGGGCGTCCTCGCGCGACGTCAAGCTGGTGCGCATGATGCTCGAGCGTCGTCACGGCAACAAGGCGGGGTTCCTGCGCAACGACCGCATCGCAAGCCTGCGTCCCGTCGAGGCAGTCGTGTGCGAAGGATCGGGCGTCCAGATCGACTTCGCCCGCAAGATGCGCACCGCTGGCGTCCCGCTGCACGTCTTCCGTCGCAACGAACAGGCACCGATGCAGCCTGCGCGCAGCCGCCGCGCCTGACGCATCTGTCGGAAGGGCTCCGGGAAACCGGGGTCCTTCCCTTTTTTTACGTCGCCCTGGGCGGCGCTCCGGGGCATCGAGCCCCATCGCGCCGCGTGGGCC
>NZ_NOIW01000123.1:0-14318 GCF_002708645.1 Sphingobium sp. IP1 | reverse complement strand
CGCCCCCACCCCCGCCGCCGGCCGCGCCCCAGCCCGGTTGGCGCACACGGCTCAAGGACAGCGGCGTCAACCTCACCTTCTCCTATGTCTCCGAAAGCGCCGCATCGATCAGCGGCGGGCGCGATCAGGGCGCAGCCTATACCCAGCAATTGCTGGCATCGGCGGTCGTCGATACCGGCAAGGCGTTCGGCCTTTCAGGCGGGAAGATCATCGCGACGATCATCCATCGCAAGGGGCAGGATCTGACCGCCACCCGCATCGGCAATCTGTTCGAGGTGCAGGAACTGTTCGGCGGCGGGCAGGATCTGCGCCCGGCGGAACTCAGCTATGAGCAGCAGTTGAACGGCGGCCGGACCGCGCTCAAGATCGGCCTCTATCATACGGGCGACGATTTCGCGACCTTGCCCTCGGGCTGCCAGTTCCAGAATTTCGCCTTCTGCCCACGCCCGACCACGCTCTTCTACAATAGCGGCTTTTCCGGCTTCCCGATCCCGCGCTGGGGCGTTCGCGCCCGGCAGGACATCGGCCATGGGCTGAGCATCAGCGTCGCCGCCTTCGAAGTGAACAGCATCCGCGCCCAGACCGGCAATGGCTGGCAACTGGCGCCGCGCTTCGACAGTGTCGTCCTGCCGGTCGAACTGGGCTGGAAGTCGGGCCAGGGCGCGGGGCAATTGCCCGGCCTGGTCCGGGTCGGCGGCCTGATCGATACCACCGACAAGCCCGACGTCTATGCCGACGCCAATGGCGATTCCTACGCCCTGTCCGGCCTCGCCCCGGCCACCCGGCGCGAACGGTGGAGCGCCTGGGCCATGGCGGAAAAGATGATCGTCCGCTTCGGCCCCGGCGAACGCGGCCTGTCGCTGTTCGGCACCATGACCCTGTCCGACCGGGCGACCGCGCGCGTGCCCCTGTTCCTGAGCGGCGGCTTCGTCGCGCGCGGCCTGTGGGACAATCGGCCCAGGGACAATTTCGGCCTCGGCCTCGTCTATGCCAGGGTCAATCCGCGCATCGCCGATCGCCAGCGCGACCAGCAGTCGTTGGGCCAGGATGTCGATCCCCAGCGCTGGGAAGCAAGCGGCGAAATCTTCTATGGCTGGCAGGCGACCCGTGCATTGCTGCTGCGCCCCAACCTCCAATATATCCACCGCGTCGGGGCGACGAGCCGCTATCCCGATGCGGTGATGGCCGGCATGACGATCAAGCTGATCCTCTGACCCCGCTCAATCGACCGGATTCTCGTCGCGGAACCGGTTCTGTGCGGCCAGCCGGACCCCGGCATTGGGTGCGCCATAGCCCGTATAGCCACTATCGCGCTGGACGAACTCGAAGAAGAACAGCTTGTCGAAGGCGCGGCTGTAGAGCTGCCAGAAGCCGTGGCCATCGGCATCCTCGTCATAGAGGATGCCCAGCGCCTGCATCCGCGCCACCAGCGCATCGTCAAAGCCGAAGCGCGCGGCGATGTCGGCATAATAATTAGCCGGAATGGTCAGCACCGCCGCGCCCTCGTCCCGCAATGCCTGCGCGGTCGCGAAGATATCGTCGGTCGCCAGCGCCACATGCTGATAGCCGCCGCCAATTCCCTGGTCGAGGAAGCGGGACGACAGCGTCTCGCGCGCGTCCGACGCATTGAGCGTCACGCGGAAGGCGCCGTCGGGCGCCTGCAAGGCCTGGCTATGCACCAGCCCCGACGGATCGATCACATCCTGCGCCGCCTTGGCCTCAAGCCCGAACAGGGCGCGCCAGTAAAGCTGCCAGGACAGGAACTCGTCATTATGAACGACGGCAGCGAGATGGTCGAAGCCATGGGCATGGACCGGCGCATCGGGCTCCGCCTCGATCGCCTGGAACTCGCGCGCCCACAGCCCTTCGACCTCATTATCGTCGATCAGATAGACCAGGCTGCCGCCGACCCCGCGCAGCGCCGGCATCGCCATGCGGCCGGGGCGCCCTTCCGCGCTATAGGCCTTGATCCCCAGCGCCGCCGCGCGCGCCTGCACCGCCGCCTTGTCTCTCACCCGCACGCCGATCGCGCAGATGGACGATCCATGCGCCGCACGATAAGCGCTGGCAAAGCCCTTGGGCTCGGCATTGACGACCAGATTGACGCCGTCCTGACGCCATCGCGTCACCTTCTTCTGGCGGTGCTCGCCGGCAAGGCTGAAGCCCAGTGTCGCCAGCGTGCGGCCCAGCCGCGCGGAATCGGCGCTGGCGGTGGTGAATTCCACGAACTCGGCGCCCAGCACCGGCTCCGGCGCGGGCATGGTCGACGGGCGCCCCAACTGCCGCAGCGCCGCGTCGCGCACATAGTCGAGCGAACGATGCCCGTCCTCCGCCACCAGCGTCGCGGCATTGGAGCGGAACCGGTCGTTGAAGATTTCCAGCGACAGTGGCCCGTCATAGCCGGTGGCCAATATCTCCGCGACGAAGCCGGCGACATCCAGCCCACCCTGCCCCGGCAGGTTGCGGAAATGGCGGCTCCAATAGAGCAGGTCCATGTCGAGCAGCGGCGCATCGGCCAGCTGGACGAAGACGATCTTGTCGCCACGAATCTCGCGGATGCTCTCGCTCGGAATCTTGCGCGACAGCGAATGAAAACTGTCGAGGATGATGCCGATATGGGGATGGTCGACCTGCTCTACGATCGACCAGACATCGCGATGATCGAACACATGCCGGCCCCAGGCCAGCGCCTCATAGCCCACCAATAGGCCGCGCCTGGCCGCCCGCTCGCCCAGGTCCCGGAAATCGTCGACGATCCGCTCCCGCTCCCCCAGCGAAGCGGGCGAGCAGTTGGAGCAGACCAGGATGCGATCGGTGCCCAGTTCGCCCATCAGGTCGAACTTGCGCTCGGCCCGGTCGAAGGCGCGCTGGCGCAGCGCGCCCGGCATCCCCTCGAAATCGCGGAAGGGCTGGTAGAGCATGCAGGCAAGGCCCAGATCGTCCAGCATGCGCCGCACGTCCCGCGGCGCCAATTCCGACCCGATCAGGTCATTTTCGAATATCTCGACCCCGGCAAAGCCGGCCGCGGCAGCGGCGCGCAATTTCTCTTCGAGCGTGCCGCGCAGCGAGACGGTGGCGATGGCGTTGGACATAGGGGATCTCCTTGAAGCCCCCTTATCCCACAGCCCGGCACCACCGTTTAACCGCTCAAGACCGACTATCCCATAGCATAGAGTTATAGGATGTCCGCCCGATCAGGACGGGATCAGCCCCTTGCCCGCCAGCCGGCCGCGCTCGGCCGCGACCTGCGCCGCGGTCTGCTTGCCGCCTGCGCGCACCTTGGCGACCTCCGCTGCGGTGAAGGGCGCGGCGGGCTTGGCCGCCTTCTTGAGCGACACCGCATGATTGAGCACATCGGCAATATCCTGATCGGACATGGTGCCCATGCCGGGCATCAGGCCGGTGATCTTCCTGTCGTCCACGGTGATCGGGCCGTAAATGCCATAGAGCAACACCATGGCGAGATAGCGCCGTCCTTCCGGACTGGTCGCGATCTGCGCCACTCGGCCATTGAGACGCGGAAACTGGCCCGGCAGGCCCGCGCCCGAGGGCTGATGGCACATGGAGCAGCGATTGGCGAAGGTCTGCGGACCGGTCGCCTGTGCCGCCCCCGGCAACGCGATCGCCCCGACCGCCAGCAGAGAGAATGTGACGCGCTTGATACCCTGAATCATCGCCTGAAATGTCCCCGCACATATTGACGTTTGCCCCGGAAGCCGCCCCCGCCAGGGTGCCGCACCGGATTTCACGCCTCTTCCCAAGATTATGTGGATGAGTGAATACTGGACAGTCTTCAAATATTCGTCAAGCCCGCCGTTGCGAGCGATGCGCAAAGGGTGGCGAACCGGGCCGCGCCGTGGTAGGAGGACCGCCAAGGCAGATGTGATATGATACTCGCTCCCTCACGGCCCGGCATCTATGCCCGCGGGTCCGAAACGGTGGACCAGATCCTCAAGGCGGCGCTGGACGTGCTGATCGACGAGGGTGCCGATGCCTTCACCCTGCGTCGCATCGCCGCGCGCTGCGACATGAAGGTCGGCAATGTCAGCTATCATTTCCCGCGCAAGGAAATGCTGATCCAGGTGATGCTGGACGAGATGCTGGAATCCTATGACAAGCTGCTGGAGGAGATGGTGCGCAAGCCCGGCCTCACCGCCGAGGAACGGCTCAAGCTGGTCATCATCCTGTGCCTGGAGGATATCCAGACCAAGCGCACCACCCATTTGTTCACCGAGCTCTGGGCCCTCGCCAACCAGAGCGAGTTCGTCGCCGACCGGGTGCGCCTGTTCTACAGCAAGGTGCATGAGGTGATCGGCGAATATGTCGCGCAGATCAATCCGGCCCTGACCCCGGACGAGGTGCATAGCGTCGCCCTGTTCATCAGCGCATCGATGGAAGGATCGACGCCGTTCCTGGGGCATCAGAAGCCCTGGGCGGCCAAGATGCCGGTGTTTACCGCGCTCGCCGCAATGTCGTTCGTGCATCTTGCCAAGACGGTGACTTCACGCGATCTTGCAGGGCTGATGACAGAAGCGGCCTGACGCCGCCCCAAGGGGGAGAGATGGTCTGAACGGCAGGGGCGCCACCGGCGCCTGTTCATGCTGTGGGGGCCATCATGACGCAAAGCCGTATATTGCCCGGATGGGCACCGGACCGGACCATCGCCTGCATCGCCGCCGCCGCGCTCGCGCTGCTGCAGCCCGGCATCGATCCCGTCTTCCTCACCTTGTTGACCGCAGCCACCGGGCTTGATCCGTCCGACCATGGCTGGATCGTCGGCGCGACCCAGGGCGGCATGGCGATCGGCGCGATCCTGGTCTGGCGCGGCGGCGCGCATCTGCCGACTGGCGCGCCGGCCTTCGCCGCACTGATCGCGCTGGCCGCCAGCCTGATAACGCCGGCGCTCGACGAGCTGGCAACGCTGGTCGTCGCGCGCGGCCTGTTCGGCGTCGGCATGGGCGTCGCCTATACCCATGCGATGAGCGCCGCCGCCTCGCAGCGTCCGACCGGCGCCTATGCCGCCGTCTTCCTGGTCCAGTTGCTGCTGTCCACCCTGGTCGCGCTGGCGCTGCCGGCGATCGGCGACAGCGCCGGGCCGGCCGCTGCACTGCGCCTGCTGGCACTCGCGCCGATCGGCGTGCTGCTGCTCAGCCTGCTGATGCCGGCCGCCGATCCGGCACAGTCACAAACCAGCGACGCCGATGAACGCGCGCCCACCCCGGCCCGCGCCTGGGCACTGGCCGTCGCCCTGTTCTGCTTCATCGCCGCCACCATGATGATCTGGAGCTTTTCCGGTGCGCTGGCGCTGGCCGCCGGCATTGACGACAGCGTGATCGGCGAGGCAGTGGCGATCGGATCGGTGATCGGCGCGCTGACCGCGATCGCGCTGATGCGTGAACAAAGCATCGTGCCGCTGCCGCTGACCGGCCTGCTGTCCGCCTTCTGCCTGCTCGCCCCGCTCGCCCTCACTCGCCCCGGCGCACCGACCCTGTTCATCCTGGCGATCGGCCTGCTCAATATCGGGTCGACCGCCACCATCATCCGCTTTTCCGGCCTTGCCACGGCAGCGGGCGGCGGCAGTCCGCTGTTCCGCCGCTTCGTCGCCTGCGTCCACAGCCTGGGCATGATCGCCGGGCCGGTGGCGGGATCGCTGCTGTCCGACGGGCTGGGGCAACAGGGGCTGGTCGCTGGCGCGCTGGTCGCGCTTACCGGCGGCTGTTTCGCGTTGCTGGTGGCGACCGCACCGGACAGGCTGCGCCTGCCCCGGATCGAGGGCGTGTACGAGATTATCGCTTAATTTTGTTGCGGCGCAAAAATATTTTGCGGGGAGCGCTTTCACCCTCTTGACCAATCCTTGACACTTGTCCAGCCTTCATTCCAGCGGCGAAACGCGGACCAGATGAGTCCAGCGCCGCCGCACCGATCAAGGGGGATCACGCCAGATGTCGAGCGCCGCCGTCAGGGGATTTTTCGCCACCGCCGCCATGGGTTTCGTCCTGTGCGCAGCCATCACCGCCCAAGCCGCGCCCGCCGACACCACGGCCGCGCTGGAGCCGGAAACGTCCGATGTCGTGACGATGGAGCCGCCCAAGCCCAACTGGTTCTTCGTCGACGGCGGATGGGACATGCCGGGCACCAGCATCTTCGACGGCGACAGCGGCAAGATGGTGGGCATGGTCGAAACCCGGCGCCTCGCTGACATGGCGATCGATCCGGCCGGCCAATATTATTATGTCGCCGAAACCATCTGGTCAAAGGGCGATCGCGGCACGCGGCAGGACATGGTGTCGGTCTATGACACGCGCGAACTGAAGCTGGTCACCGAAATCACCATTCCCGACCGTATCCTGATCGGATCGCGCAAGAACAACTTCATCATCAGCGACGATGGCAAGACCGGCTTCGTCTATAATCTCAGCCCCGCTTCCTCGGTAAACATCGTCGATCTGGTGAAGCGCAAGTTCGTCGCCAATGTCGAAGTGCCGGGCTGCGCCAGCATGATGCCCAATCCGGGCGTCGGCTTTTCCGCGCTGTGCGCCGACGGATCGCTCGCCACCGTGAAGCTGACCGGCAGCAAGGCCGACATTACCCATAGCGCGCCCTTCTTCTCGGCCACCGACGATCCGATCTTCGACAATTTCACCTATGACCGGAAGAAGAAGGAAACCACGTTCCTCAGCTACACCGGCCAGATCTGGACCGCGAAGCTCGGCCCGGCGCCGACCATCTCCGCGCCCTTCTCGATCCAGGCGGCCGCCGGCATCCGGCCGGGCGAAACCAAACCACTGGAGCTGAACTGGTATCCGGGCGGGCGCCAGCCGATGGCGCTGCACCGCGCGACCGGCCATCTGTTCGTGCTGATGCACATGGGCGAATATTGGTCGCACAAGGCGTCCGGCACGGAAGTGTGGGAGGTCGATCTCGCCACGCAGAAGGTGGTCAAGCGCCGCCCGCTGGAAGAGCCGATGAACAATATCGAGGTCACCCAGTCGGACAAGCCGCTGCTCATCATGGACGGCGAAAAGGGCACGGCCCTCGTCATCGACCTCGCCACCTGGGAAGAAAAGCACAAGATCGAGAAGGCCGGCGGCAGCACCATCACGGTCGTGGACCCGTCCTGACCATGGCACAGGGCCTGGCGATCGCCGCGCTGGCGGCTGCCATCGGGATCGGCCTCATCCTGTTGCAGGCGGGCCTGTCGAAGCTGCGCCATCGCATCCTGCTGCCCGGCGTGATCGCCAATTACCGGCTGCTGCCGCCGGCGCTGGTCGCGCCCGCCGCCATCCTGCTGCCGCTGGCGGAGATCGCCATCGGCGCCGCGCTGATCGCCGGCCTTGCCCCGGTGCCTGTGCTGCTTGCCATGCTGCTGCTTAGCCTCTTTGCCGGGGCGATGGCGATCAACATCGCGCGCGGGCGCAGCCATATCGACTGCGGCTGCGGACGTTCTCAGTTACGCCATCCGATCGGCTGGCCGCTGGTGATCCGCAACCTGCTGTTGATCGCGCTGGTCGCGCCGCGCCTGCTGCCCGCCCCGCCGCTGTCAGTGCTGGACATCGCCACCGCGACCGCTGGCGGCATCGCCCTGTTCCTCGCCTTCCATCTGCTCGGCGCCATCCTGGCGCTGATCGCCACGCCCGCCGCCGCCTACCGGAGATAGACCTATGCTGACCTCGCTCATCATCGCGCAGATCCTGTCCTGGGTCGCAATCTTCGCGCTCGGCATCGCCCTGCTGGCGGTCGCGCGGCAGGTCGGCGTGCTGCATATCCGCGTCGCGCCCGCCGGCGCACTCGCCACCAGCGGCGGCCCGGCGGTGGGCGACGCCATCGTCAAGATCGATACCCGCACCATCGACGGCGCGCCCGTCACGATCGGCGGCCATGCCCATGGCACGGCGCTGCGCCTCTTGATGTTCGTCTCCGCACAATGCCCGCTGTGCAAGAATATCATCCCGATGGCCAAATCCTTCGCGCGGGACGAGCGGGTCGCGCTGACCTTCGTGGGCGACGATGATGTCGCCGCCCAGCGCGCGATGATCGCCCAGCACGGGCTGGATGGCTATGCCTTCGTCAACGGGCCGGAGGCGGGCCAGGCCTATGGCATCGCCAAGCTGCCCTTCGCCGTGCTGCTCGATGCCGAGGGCACCATCCTGTCCAAGGGACTGGTCAACAGCCGCGAGCATCTCGAAAGCCTGGTCGTCGCCCATGAAATGGGGATCGCCACGGTGCAGGATTATATCGGCTCGCTCAAGGCCCAGGCGGCCTGATCGCAAGTTCAAAGGGGGTCCGTGACATGAAGAAGTTCGACGCCGACGCCATGGGGGAAAAGCTGCTGCGACGCCTCGCCGGGGGGACATCGCGCCGATCGATGCTCTCGCGCCTGGGAGCCGCCCTGGTCGCTGCGCCCGCCTTCCCGCTGCTGCCGGTCAGCCGCGCCGAAGCGGCCAAGCCCGACCGCTCGCCCGAAGCCAAGACCGCCTTTGCCCGCACCGCGCAGAGCAAGGACGAGACCAAATGCGACTATTGGCGCTATTGCGCGATCGACGGCGCGCTCTGCACCTGCTGTGGCGGCGGCATCCACAGCTGCCCGGCGGGCGCGGAGCCCTCGCCCGTCTCCTGGGTCGGCACCTGCATCAACCCGGACGACGGCAAGGCCTATCTGATCGCCTATCGCGACTGTTGCGGCAAGCCAGCCTGCGGCCAGTGCGGCTGCGACAATACCGACCGCGAGACCCAGCTCTACATGCCCCAGCTCAACAATGACGTGATCTGGTGCTTCGGCACCAGCAGCATGGAATATCATTGTTCGACCGCCGTGCTGGTCGGCGCGGCCAGCTGAGGCCAGCAGGGCATGCGGCATGCGCTGCTGATCGGATCGCTGGCGCTGCTCGGCGCGGTCGGCATCGGCCGCGCCGCCCTGCCGCCGATGGGCCTGTTGCCCAGTGCGATCACCGATCCCGATCTCGCCCGGTCCGACTATGTCGAAAATTGCGGCGGCTGCCACGGGGTGCAGGGCAGCGCCGCGCCTGCGGCCCTGCCCGAACTGCGCGGCCGGGTCGGCTGGTTCCTCTGCACGCCGGAAACCCGCGCCTATCTCATCCGCCTGCCCAATGTCGCGCTCAGCCGGATCAAGGATAATCAGCAGCTCGCCGACATGATGAACTTCGTCCCCGCCGGCCGGGCGGGCGCGCACCCTCCCGCCCGCCGCCCCCCTCCCCCCTGCACAGTGGCCCCCCTATCCCCGCCCCTCCCCCCTCCCCCCCCCCTCCCCCCCCCCCACCCGCGCCCGCCATGTCGAAACCGCGATCCGCAAATGCCATGCGCCCGCCTCGCTCCGGCAGATGTTCCCGTCTGCAGGGCGATAGCGCTGCCACGGGCACCCCTGTCCTACACGCCGCTTTTCTGATCTGTCCCTCGCCATGCGACAGATGCTGTTCCCCCTCCCCCAACCCGGCCGCCCGGCGCGTGGCAGGCGCCTATGTGGCGCGCCCCTGTCGCGTCATAGGCGCACGACAGGGGCAAGGGCGACGCGCTTCCATGCCCCTGCCCCCATTACCCCCGGCGCGGCACAGGCGCGTTACCGACGCGTCGCAGGTGCGCGACAGGCGCAAATGGCCCCGATAGGCCGTTTACACTGTGAACTTCGGCAGACGCGCGCCCGATCGCGGGCGCCGCCATGCTTCAGAATGTCGCCTTCACCCCGGCATACCAGCGACGCGGCGTCCCCGCGCCATAGGCCCTGGGATCGCTGGCCCCCGGCGCCTCCTCCAGTTCGATCTCGTCCACTTCGGTAAAGGTGCCGAAGGTCGCATAATGGCGGTCAAACAGGTTGCGGACCTCGCCGAACAGGGTGACGCCGGGAATGATGTCGATGCCGGCGCGGATATTGGCGATCAGATAGCCAGGCACTTTGGCATTCTGGTTGGCCTCGTCGCCGACCAGATATTGGCCCGACCGGGCAATCAGGTCGCCGCCAACCGACCAGCTTCGCCTGCCGCCCAGTTTGCCGGCATAGTCGAGGCTCAGCGTGGCGCTGTGGCGCGGGATGCCGGGCAGGCGATCGCCCTTGCGAACGTCGATCGTGCCGTCCTCATTCGCCTCCGGATTGGCCGGGCTGCTCAGTTCGAGCGCGCTGCGATAGGTGGCATCGGTGAAGGCATAGCTCAGGCCCGCGCTGAAACCGCCCCGGGCCGCCTTGACCGACGCCTCGACACCCTGGCGCCGGGTCTTGCCGACATTCTGGAAATAGGCCCGGCCGCGAATGTCCGACGCGATATATTGGATGTCGTCATGATTGCCGGTGCGATAGGCCGAGAGCAGCCAGTCGGCGGTCCATCCCCCGACGGCGAAGCGGCCCGAACCGCCCGCCTCCCAGCTTTTCGCCACCACCTGCTTAAGCGGCGGATCGGCGATGAAGAAATTGGTGAGGCTACATGGCGCATTCTCGTCGGCGCAGGACAGTTCGGCCGGGGTCGGTGCGCGGTTGGTCTCGGCATAGCCGGCCCGCAGCGACAGCCCGTCCGAAACCCGATAGTCCAGCTCCGCGCCGGGATTGAGCCGCTGAAAATTGTGCCGCCCGTTCAGCGCCGTGCCGATCTGGTCGACCAATTCGATCCGCGCATGGTTCCAGCGCAGCCCCAGTTCCGCCGTCAGCCCCGGCGCCAGCGGCAACCGGTCCTGCACGAAGACGCCCCAATAATCGGTGTGCGCGACCAGTCCGACCGGCGCGATCGCACCGTCCGGCTGGACGATGATCGACCCCAGCCCCTCGACGCTGCGCTCGTCCGTCATCGCCCCCAATTCGGTCGATGTATCGAACCGGGTGCGGCTGGTGTCGTAACTCATGCCGATCGCAAAATGATTGGTGCCGCCCATCAGCGCGCGATCATCGATCAACTGCACCAGCGCGCCCATCGCATCGGTCCGCGTCCGCCCCCGGTTGAGCACGCCATAGCCCTCGCCGCCCAGGCTGTCGGCAATGGCGTTGCCGTTCGCGTCGGTCAGGACCGCCTGCGCCTCGTCTCCGTCATCATCGCCACCCACCGTCTCCAGGCAGAGCAGTCCGGCAGCGTCCTCATCCTCGCACCCCTCGATATCGGCGGCATCGCCGTTGACCGTGCGCAGGGTCAGCCGCTGGGCATAGAGCGTTCCCTCGATCCGGGTCGTGTCGGACAGCGCCACCCAGGGGTGCAGGCTGATCCGGCCATAGCTGCTGCGACTGTTATCGGGCCAGGTGAAGACGGCGCGCCGGTCCGCAGCCAGCAGTTCGACCGGCGACACGCCATTGCCGGTCAGGTCGGTCTTTGCCCCGACCAGCTTGATGTGCAGCCCGCCCTTCTCCGTATCAAAGCCAAGGTCGGCATAGCCATTATAGAGATGCGACGGGCTATGATCGCGCCAGCCATCGTCATGGCTATATTGGAAGGCGCCGAACGCGCTGAAATTGCCACGCGCAAAACCGCCGGCGATGCCCGCCTCGGCATAGCCGAAACGGCCGCCGGTCGCGCTCGCCTCCAGCCCCGGATCGCTGCGCCCGTCCTTCGTCTCCAGCAGGATCGCTCCGCCCAGCGCATTGAGGCCATAGACCGGGCTGGCATCGAGCAGGCTCAATTTACGGATCGCCGCCTCAGGGATCAGGTCGAACTGGACGGTATCGCCGAACGGCTGGTTGAAACGAGCGCCATCCATATAGACGGCCAGCCCCTGCGCCTGCCCCTGCAGCGGCGAGGCGACGAAGCCGCGATAGAGAAGATTGGGCTGCCAGGGATTATTCTGCGCGTCCTGCAGCGTGATGCCGGCAATATTGCGGGTCAGTGCGCCGAGCAGGTCGGGCGTGCCGGTGAGCGAGATATCCCGACTGGAAATGGACAGCGCATCATCGACATCGATCGCCCCGCCCGGCGCCGTGACGATGATCGTCTGTGCCGGGCCAGCATCGGGCTCTTCCGCCCATGCCAGCGCCGGTATCAGCGCCACGCCCGCCAGACCCGCGCAAAGCCAGCCCTTGCCCCGCATATCCCACTCCCATCTCTGTTTATGGAAAGGACGCTAGGGAGGGCCGGCCACCGCCTCCATTATACCTTGGGTCGCATGCGAAAATCAGGCGGCAACCCCGGCGCGACTGCGCACCAGGTCCGCAACCACGCTCGGGTCGGCCAGCGTACTGACATCGCCCAGCGCCTGGGCCGACACCTCCCCCTCGGCGATCTTGCGCAGGATGCGGCGCATGATTTTGCCCGATCGTGTCTTGGGCAGGCCCGGCGCGAACTGGATCACGTCCGGCGTGGCAATCGGCCCGATCTCGCTTCGCACCCATTGGGTCAGGGTGCGGCGCAGATCCTCGCTCGGTTCCTCGCCTACATTCAGCGTGACATAGGCATAGATGCCCTGCCCCTTGATATCGTGCGGCATGCCGACCACCGCCGCCTCCGCCACGGTCGCATGCAGCACCAGCGCGCTCTCGACCTCGGCCGTGCCCATGCGATGGCCCGATACGTTGATGACATCGTCGACCCGGCCGGTGATCCAGTAATAGCCGTCCGCGTCTCGGCGGGCGCCGTCGCCGGTGGTATATTTGCCGGGAAAAGTGGTGAAATAGGTCTGGAAGAAACGCTCATGATCGTTCCAGACGGTACGCATCTGGCCGGGCCAACTGCGCGCGATCACCAGATTGCCCTCGCTCGCCCCCTCCTGCACCACGCCATCGCCATCGACGATCTGCGCCTCTACGCCGGGCATGGGGAAGGTCGCGCTGCCAGGCTTGAGGTCCGTGGCGCCCGGCATCGGCGCGATCATCGCGCCGCCGGTCTCGGTCTGCCACCAGGTGTCGATGATCGGGCAGCGCCCCTCGCCCGCAACGCCATGATACCAGCGCCAGGCCTCGGGATTGATCGGCTCGCCGACGCTGCCCAGCAATTGGAGCGACGCACGGCTGGTCTTCGCGACATGATGGTCGCCCTCCTTCATCAGCGCGCGCAGCACGGTCGGCGCGGTGAAAAGGGTGTGGACCTGATGCCGGTCGACCACCTCCCAGATGCGGCTGGGCGTCGGCCAGCTCGGCAGGCCTTCATACATCAGGGTCGTCGCGCCATTGGCCAGCGGACCATAGACGATATAGCTGTGCCCCGTGACCCAGCCGACATCGGCCGCGCACCACCAGACGTCACCGGGCCGATAGTCGAAGCAGAGCGCGTGGGTGAGACTGGCCCAGAGCAGATAGCCGCCGCTCGAATGGACCACGCCCTTGGGCTTGCCGGTGGAGCCGGAGGTGTAGAGCAGGAACAGCGGGTCTTCCGCATTCATCACCTCGGCCGGACAATCGGGCGCGACGCCGGCCATCGCCTCGTCATACCAGCTGTCGCGGCCCGGCTGCATCGCCACCGCCCCGCCGGTTGCGCGCACCACCAATACACGGCGCACGCTGGTGCAATGGTCGAGCGCCAGCGCCGCGTCGACATTGGCCTTGAGCGGCACACGCTTGCCGCCGCGTCGCCCTTCGTCCGCGGTGACGACGATGCTGGAGTCGCAATCGGTGATGCGCCCTGCCAGCGCCTCGGGCGAAAAGCCGCCGAACACGACGCTGTGGATCGCGCCGATCCGCGCGCAGGCGAGCAGCGCCACCGCCGCCTCCGGAATCATCGGCATATAGATGGTGATGCGGTCGCCCCGGCGCGCGCCTGCGTCCTTGAGCACATTGGCGAAGCGGCAAACCTCGGCATGGAGTTCGCGATAGGTCAGGCTGCGCGGGGCGTCCGCCGGATCATCGGGTTCCCAGAGGATCGCGGTAACGTCGCCCCGCTCGGCCAGATGCCGGTCGAGGCAATTGGCCGACACGTTGAGCGTGCCGTCGGCGAACCACTGGATGCCGAAATCCGCTTCGTCGAAGCTGCTTTCCGACGCGCGGGTCGGCGGCGTGATCCAGTCCAGCCGCTGCGCCTGCTCCAGCCAATAGGCATCACCGTCATCAAGCGACCGGCGATAATCGGCGGCGCGCGCCGCCTGGTTCATGCGGGCATGGGCCGCCCAGTCGGCAGGTATCGGAAACAGGTCTTCGGACATGATGGCTCCCTTCATTGGCCGAACCGCACGCCGATCCAGAGCGTCCTGGGCGTGCCCAGATCGATCGATCCACCGGCATTGCGGGTGACGACATCCTCGTCGAACAGATTTTCCCCGCGCGCGACCAGGCTGATACCATGGCCGATCGGCAGCCGGGCGAGGGCGTCGAGCGTCAGCGCATCGGGCAGCACATCGCTCTGCAGATCATCCTCATATTGCTTGGCCGTGTAGCGCAGCGTCGCCGACAGTTCCGGCCCGGCTTT
>NZ_NOIW01000122.1:0-14683 GCF_002708645.1 Sphingobium sp. IP1 | reverse complement strand
GCATAGCCGTCGGCCAGGCTGGGCGGGATCGGGCCGGGATAGTCGGAAAAGCCCGTCGCCTGCTGTCGGGCGGTGACGAAGGCGCGCGCAATGGCGGCAGGGGAAGCGGCGGTCACGATGATCCTCTCGGCTGGTTCTTCTTCTCGGGATGCCTGCAAGAGTAACCGGTGTCAATAGATTTGCCGAGCGACGCATATTGCGCTGGTTGCGGGGCATAAGCGCGCTATAAAAGGGGCATGACAAAGACACCCAGGGACGAGGGCGCCACCGCCAAGCTGACCATCAACGACATTGCCCGCATGGCCGGCGTGTCGAAGAAGACGGTCAGCCGGGTCATCAACCGATCGCCGCTGCTGAACCAGGAAACCCGCGGCAAGGTGGAGGAAATCATCCGCCAGACCGGCTATGTCCCCAATCCGCAGGCGCGTGCGCTGGCGCTGGGGCGCAATTTCCTGATCGGCCTCATCTATGACAATCCCAATGCCCAGATGGTGCTCAGCATGCAGAAGGGGATATTGGAGGCGCTGCACGGCACCGAGTTCGAACTGGTGGTGCGCCCGGTGGACAGGGGCGCGGCCATGGTGATGGAGGACATCCATAATTTCGTGACGCGCCAGCGCCTGTTCGGCGTTGTCGTGCTGCCGCCGCTCTCCGAAAATGACAGTCTTTCCAAGCTGTTCGACGATGCCGGCTGTCGCTATGTGCGCATGGGGTCGGCGCTGCTCGACGATCCGGAGCATATGGTCGCCTCCAATGACCGCGATGCGGTGGCCGATGCGGTGCGCTATCTGATCGCGCAGGGGCATCGGCGGATCGGCCTGATCGCCGGGCCGCATGGCTTCCGTTCCGCCAAGGAACGGCGCGAGGGCTTTGAAATGGCGCTGGCGGAAGCCGGGATCAGCCTGCCGCGTAGCCTGGTTGCGGACGGGCAATATACTTTTGAATCAGGGGTTTCCGCTTCGGAAAACCTGTTCGATCTGACTTCGCCGCCGACCGCGATCTTTGCCAGTAATGACGAGATGGCGGCCGGCGTCCTCTATGCGGCGCGGCTGCGCGGGATTGAGGTGCCGGAGCAATTGTCGATCATCGGCTTCGACGATACGCCGCTCACCACCCGCGTCTGGCCGCCGCTGACCACGGTGCGCTGGCCGATCGCGGCCATGGGCCGCGCCGCCGCACTCAAGCTGATCGGCACCGCCATCGGTGAGGAGGCGGAGGTCAGCGAGCCATCCCTCTTCAGTTCGACCCTGATCCGGCGCAGTTCGGTGGCGCCTGCATCGGGCTGATCCACGCCAAGGTTGACACCGGTTTCCGAATTTGCTTCCCAAGGGGCAATTGCGAATAACCGGCGAGGATATCATGTTCGACAAGACCTATTATGCGACCCACCCCGACATGATGGAGTGCGTGTCGAACGAGGAACTGCGGGATCGCTATCTGATCGGCGGGCTGTTCCGTGACGGCGAATGCGTGCTGAACTATACCCATGCCGAGCGCTTCGTGATCGGCGGCGTGGCGGTGGCCGATGCCCCGGTGAAGCTGCCGGCGCAGACCGAGCCGGCCTCGGCCGCGGGCCATCCGTTCCTGGAGCGGCGCGAACTGGCGATCGTCAATGTCTCGGGCGTGGAAGGCACCGTGACCGTCGACGGTGAGGTCTTCACGCTCGGCAACAAGGATTGCCTCTATGTGACGATGGGCGCGAAGGATGTGGAGTTCGCCGGCGCCGGCGCGCGTTTCTATCTCGCCTCCTGCCCGGCGCACAAGGCGTTCACCACCCGCAAGCTCGGCATCGCCGACGCCAATGCGCTGGAACGCGGCAGCCTGGAGGAATCCAACGAGCGCACCATCTTCCAGCTCGTCATCCCCGGCATCTGCGACAGCGCGCAGCTGGTCATGGGCCTGACCGTGCTCAAGCCCGGTTCGGTGTGGAACACCATGCCCCCGCACATCCATGAGCGCCGCAGCGAGATTTATTTCTATTTCGAGCTGGATGGCGATGCCGACCGCGTCTTCCATTATATGGGCGAGGGCGATGCGATGCGTCACATCGTCATGGCAAACGAGGAAGCGGTGATCTCGCCGCCCTGGTCGGTGCATATGGGCTCGGGCACCAAATCCTATGCCTTCATCTGGGCGATGGCCGGCGAGAACCAGGACTATACCGACATGAACGTGCTGGACATCTGCCAGCTAGCCTGAGCCGGACGGGGGAGGCTGTCACGCCCTCTCCCCTCACATACCCTCCCCTAACCCCTCCCTGAAGGGAGGGGGATTTGGAGCTTATATGAGCACTATCTTCGATCTTGGTGGCAAGGTCGCCATCGTCACTGGCGCCAATACCGGCATTGGCCAGGCGATCGCGCTGTCGCTGGCGGCAGCCGGCGCCGACATTGCGGCGGTCGGCCGCACCCCGGCGGAAGAGACCGTCGAGAAGGTCCGGGCGCTCGGCCGCAAGGCGGAGATCGTCTCGGCCGATCTTTCCAGCATCGAGCCGGTGCAGCGCGTCGTCGACGAGACGATCGAGAAGCTGGGCGGGCTCGACATCCTGATCAACAATGCCGGCATCATCCGCCGCGCCGACAGCGTCGACTTCACCGAGGAAGACTGGGACGCGGTGATCGACACCAATTTGAAGTCCACCTTCTTCCTGGCCCAGGCGGCCGGGCGGCATATGCTGGCACAGGGCGGTGGCAAGATCGTCAACATCGCCTCGCTGCTGTCCTTCCAGGGCGGCATCCGGGTGCCGAGCTATACTGCGTCCAAGAGTGGCGTTGCCGGCCTCACCAAGCTGCTGGCGAACGAGTGGGCGGCCAGAGGCGTCAACGTCAACGCGATCGCGCCGGGCTATATCGCCACCAACAACACCGCCGCGCTGCAGGCCGACGAGACCCGCAACCGCCAGATCCAGGAGCGCATCCCGGCCGGCCGCTGGGGCGACCCGAGCGACATTGGCGGCGCCGCCGTGTTCCTGGCCTCGCCGGCGGCCAATTATATCCATGGCCATGTCCTCGCCGTCGATGGCGGCTGGCTGGCCCGCTGATATCCCGTCCTGCGCCCGTTGCTTCAAGGCGGGCGCAGGACAACCCCGATCCAAGAGGAGGGCTCAGCCTCCCGTTTCATCACAGGAGGACGGATGCCCGATATCGACCGACGGAGCGCGTTGACCGGGGCCGCCGCCCTGCTGGGCAACAGTCTCGCTCGCCCGGCCCATGCCGCCACCGCCAGCATCGTGACCACCCGCAAGGGCCGGGTCGCCGGCACCCGTGAGGGCGGCCTCCATGTCTTTCGCGGCCTGCGCTATGGTCGGGATACCGCGCCCCGCCGCTTCCAGGCACCGCGCGCGCCGGAAGCGTGGACCGGCACGGCCGATGCCAGCGCCTTCGCGCCCTCCTGCCCGCAACAGGGCAAGCAGGAGCCGGAGAGCGAGGATTGCCTGTTCCTCAATATCTGGACCCCTGGCCCGGACCCGCGCGCCAGACGGCCGGTGATGCTCTACATCCATGGCGGCGCCAGTTCCAACGGCTCCGTGGTCGATCCGCTGACCTATGGCGACCGGCTCGCGGCGCAGGGTGATGTCGTGGTGGTGACCGTCAACCATCGGCTCAACATCTTCGGCTATCTCTATCTTGCCCGGCTCGATCCGCGCTTCGCCGACAGCGGCAATGCAGGCCAGCTCGACCTCATCCTCGCGCTGCAATGGGTGCGCGACAATATCGCGGCCTTTGGCGGCGATCCCGGCAATATCCTGGTCTTTGGTCAGTCGGGCGGCGGCGCCAAGATTGCGACGATGATGGCGATGCCTGCCGCCGCCGGCCTGTTCCACCGTGCCATCACCATGAGCGGGCAGCAGGTGACGGCGTCCGGCCCGCTCAACGCGACGAAGCGGGCGCAGGCCTATCTCGCCGGACTGGGCGTGAAGGCCGATGACCTGTCATCTTTGCTGTCACTTTCGACCGCGCAATTGGTGGAGGGGCTGGCAGCGCAAGACCCGATCTTGGGTGGCGGCCTCTATATGGGGCCGGTGCTCGACATGACGCATCTCGCGCGCCATCCCTTCTGGCCCGATGCGCCGCCCCAGTCGCAGGCGATCCCGATGATGCTCGGCAACACCCATGACGAGACCCGTGCCTTCATCGATCCCCATGGCCCCAAGCTGAAAGGGCTGGACTGGTCCAATCTCGCCGCCCGGATCGCGCCGGAACTGCGCATGGACCTGTCGCCCGAATGGATCGTCGCCCAATATCGCGCGCGCTATCCCGATTGGTCGGCGGAGCGCATCTTCTATGCCGCGACCACGGCCGGGCGCAGCTGGCCGGGGCAGGTGCTGGAGGCGGAGGCGCGCGCCCGCGCCGATGCGCCAACCTGGGTCTATCAGGTCGATTTCGCCTCGCCGACCCAGCCCGAACGCGGCGCGCCACACACCATGGACATCGCACTCGCCTTTGGCACGCTGGAGGCACCGGGCAGCTTCACCGGCACGGGCGCAGGTGCCCAGGCCGCCTCGCGCGCGCTGATGCAGCGTTTCCTCGCCTTCGCCCGGCGCGGTGATCCCAATGGCGCCGGGATGACGCCCTGGCCGCAATATCGGCTGGACCGGCGGCAGACGATGATCGTCGATGTCGACAGCCATGTGGAAAGCGATCCGCGCGGCTGGGAGCGGGAACTCTTCGCCCGCGTCCCCTATATTCAGCCGGGCAGTTGAACGCCGTTCGTTGCCGGGCCGCAACCAAAAGGGGGCGGGCGCGTTGAGTCCGCCCATGCAGTTGGAGGAACCGCATGGATACCCAGGATGTCGATTATGTCTCGGAACGCGGCGAGCTGCATTTTCTCGCTGCCCTGGTTGATGAGCTGATGCGCCGGCTGATGCTGTCGGGCGTGCTCAGTCAGGCCGAGCTCAACGCGATCGAGGCGGATGTCGCCAAGCGCATCGGCAATGTGCCGCGCGCCTGGTGACTTGTCGGGTCAGTGAACCACCGGATAACTGATGATCAGCGCCAGCGGTTCCTTGCCGACCTGCCGGATGCCGACCTTGGCATCCTTGTACAGATAGGCAGCCATGCCCGGCGTCAGCGGCTTTTCCACGCCGTCGGACGTCACCACCCCTTCGCCCGACAGGACATAATAGACCTCGTCATGGGCGATCGGATGGACGCCGATCGCCGCGCCGACATGCAGCACGCGCTTGCGGAACTCCATGCTGCGCGGCTGCGGCACGGCATCGCTGATGCGATAGGCGGTCGACATGCCGATCTCGCCATGGGGCGGCGGCTCATCCCGCATCACCTTGCGCTCGTCGACGACCACCATCGGCGGCGCGGCGGCGGCCGCCAGCAACAGCATCAGGCTCATGGCTTTGGCTCCTGTCGCATCATCTTGTCGCGGTCCGACAGATGCTCGGTCGTCTCGTCCTTCTGGCCGGGATAGCGGCCCGATTTCGGCTCCATCGTGTCGAGATTCCAGTCGCCCTCGACAAAGGGCGCGCGGGTCGGTGCGAATTTGGGATAGCCACCGACCTGCTTCTCATTGTCGATAATCTCGCCGCGCCCTTCGGCGACGAAAAACAGCACCCGCAGGTCGTCGGCATCCCGGTCCCAGGGGCGAGCGCCCGCGCGCCATAGAACATGGGTCTCGACATCGCGCACCGGCAGAACGTCCAGCCCCTGCCACCAGGTTGGCGGTGTCTGCGTCTCGATCAGCCTGGCCTTGGTCTCGCCATAGCGGCCGAACATCGGCAATGGCTTGCCGAACTTATCGACCGCCAGATTGTCCTTGCCATAATATTCCAGGTCGCCGTCGCCGCCCAAGGTCAGGAAGGGCAGGCCGGTCGCCGTCGATACGCCGCCGCGCATGACATTGCCGACCGCCGCCAGCTTGCCATTCTGATAGGGATGTTCGCCCCATTCCAGCGCCATCAGATTATAATGCACGCCGCGCTCGCCCGGATCATAGATGATGTTGTTGACCACGGCGGCATGGACGCCGCCCTTCAATAGCGGGTTGCGCTCGACATTATGGGCGTAGACGTTGCGATAAATCAGGATGTTGGTCGCATTGTCGTGGATCAACGTGCCCTTGCTATGCTCGCCCTTGGGATGGCTGGCATTGGCCAGGCCCTCTGCCGCCAGATTATAGGAAAAGGTGATGTTGTGCGCCGTGTTGGCGCGCCATTCGTCGGGCGTCTTGCCGTTGAAGCGCGGGCCGGACGCCGACATATTCTCGTCGATCGCCCAGGTGAAGCTGCAATGGTCGACGATGATGTCATGGCCGCCGACCACCGACATGGCGTCCGCCTCCCATCCGCTCAGCAGCGGCTGGTCGTCCACACCGGTGCGCACGCGGATATGGCGCATGATCACGTCATGGGTGGCGATGTCGATGCCCGATCGGATCAGGGTGATGCCGGGGGAGGGGGCGGTCTGGCCCGCAATGGTCAGATAGGGTTCGCGGATGGTGATGGTCTGGCGCGCCATGTCGATGACGCCGCCGACCTCGAACACGACGATGCGCGGGCCCTTCGCCTCCAGCGCCGCCTTCAGGCTGCCAGGGCCATCGGCCGCCAGCGTGGTCACGCGGATGACGCGGCCGCCCCGGCCGCCGGGCGTGGGCGATGCCCAGCCGACGGCGCCCGGAAACGCAGTCGTTGCGCTGGATGCGCTGGTCTTGGCCGAGGCGGCGGATAGGGTTGCTGGCAGGGGGATCAGGGCAAGGCCGGCAAGCGGCAGGGCGATCAGTCTGGCGGTTATTTTCATGCTTCCGAAGGCTCCTCTCCTGGCCAGACTTGCACCGCGGCGGCGATGATGCAAGCAATTTGACACCGGTGTCGAATCTGTTTGCAGTCATTGTGGCAGCGAGGTGAAGGTGCGGGCTGCGCTCCGTCATTCTACACCATGTGGCCCATATTGCGGTGCAAAATGGCTCGATATGGACGCTTTTCCGACAGGAGGGCGCAGAAAATCGCCTTGGACGCTGGCTTGGCCGCTTCAGACATAATTGCCGCAATGATCATTGACATTGATCCGCAGTCGGGTCACAAGTTTCTGACACCGGTGTCTTCAAGGGGACAACATCGGGCCGCACCCCCAAAGAGGCGTGGCGGAAATATGGAGGGATGTTTCTATGATTGCGTTCGTACAGGCTTCGTCCGCCCGGAAATGGCTGTCCGCAGCCTCGACCCTGGCATGCGCCATCGCCTGCGTTTCCGCCGCTCAGGCCCAGGCTCAGTCCGTGCAGGGCGATGCCGCGGTTGCGCCGGATCAGGGGCAGGCGGATGTTGCAGCCCAGGAATCCGACATCATCGTCACCGGTTTCCGCCAGTCGCTGGGCGCGGCGATCAACCTCAAGCGCCAGTCGGTCAGTTCGGTCGATGCGATCGTGGCGGAGGATATCGCCAAGTTCCCCGACCAGAATCTCGCCGAATCCCTGCAGCGCATCCCCGGCATCTCGATTCAGCGTGACGGCGGCGAAGGGCGCGCGATCACCGTGCGCGGCCTTGGCGCGCAGTTCACCCGCGTGCGCGTCAACGGGCTGGAAACGGTCGCCACCTCGACCGATGGTGCCAGCTCGAACCGCGATCGCTCGTTCGATTTCAACGTCTTCGCGTCAGAGCTGTTCAGTTCGCTGGTTGTCCACAAAACCGCCGAAGCCTCGCTGGACGAAGGCTCGCTGGGCGCCGTGGTCGATCTCAACACCGGCAACCCGCTCGGTGGCAAGGAAGGGCTGACCCTCGTCGGTTCGGCGACCGCCTCCTATAATGATCTGGCCAAGAATTGGGGGCCGCGCCTGGCCGGCATCGCGTCCTGGAAATCGGCGGACGGCCGGTTCGGCGTCGCCCTTTCGGCGGCCTATTCGACCCTCGATACCAAGGAGCTGGGCAATAATAGCGTGCGCTGGGCCCAGGCCCGCTTCGACAATGTCGATGGCACGGCCTGCTTCACCCAGCCCAATTCGGGCGGCACCTATCGCGCCAGCGCAGCCTGCGATCAGGCCGCGCTGTCCTTCCACCCCCGCATCCCGCGCTATGGCGAGGTGCGCCATGATCGCGAGCGGCTGGGTCTGACCGGATCGGTCCAGTTCGCGCCGACCGACGCGACCAAGATCTCGATCGACGGCCTCTATTCGCGCTTCAAGGAAACCCGCGAGGAAAAATGGGGCGAAGTGCTGCTGCGCTCCAACGAGCGGTCGATCAATGTCGTCAATCCGGTCTATGACGATAATGGCAACATGATCTCGGCCACGCTCAACGATGCCTGGGTCCGCACCGAACATTATCTGCGCAAGTCGAGCACCGAATTCTATCAGGTCGGCGGCACCTGGGACCAGGATGTGACGGACAAGTTCCGCTTCACCCTGCTGGGCGGTCTGTCCAAGTCCAACGCCGATATTCCGGTCGAAACCACGGTGGTCTTCGACGATCGCGATGCCCAGGGTTATAGCTATGACTATAGCGACATGAAGCATCCCAAGCTGACCTTCGGCACCAGCGTGACCGATCCGGCCAATTTCCAGCTCGCCGAAATCCGCGACCGTCCGTCCAACACCACCAACCGGTTCAAGACCGCCCAACTGCGCACCGAATGGGACGCGGCGGAGGGGCTGACCGTGAAGGTCGGTTCGATGTGGCGCCGGTTCGACTTCAAGACCGTCGGCTATCAGCGTGATACCGCGGTCTGCGGCAATGGCGGCAAGGATCTGGTGCTCGGCACCATCACCTGCTCGCCGACCAGCCTGTTCGGCCCGAGCGCCGTCTATGGCTTCCAGGCCACGCCGGAATTGAGCGAACTCTTCACCCTGGGCAAGGCGGGCCAGCCGTCGGGCACCACCACCCAGTGGTTGATCCCGAACCTCGACACGGCGACCGCTTACACCAAGCTCTATGACCGCGCGCTGGCGCTCGACGTCGGCAACAACCGGTCGGTGCGCGAGGAAGTGACCGGCGGCTATTTCCAGTTCGATGCCAAGGGCGACCTGTTCGGCCTCGAATATGCGCTGAACGCGGGCATGCGCTATGCCAAGACCGACCAGCGCTCGACCGGCCTCAACGGCGGCATCCCGGTGACGATCAAGCGCAGCTATGAGGATTGGCTGCCGGCCGCCAACCTGGCCCTGTTCCCGACCGACAAGCTGGTCATTCGCGCGGCGGTGGCCGATGTGATGACCCGCCCGACCTTGGGCAGCCTGACGCCGGGTGGTTCGGCCGACGGCTTCCAGTATCGTGTCAGCTACGGCAATCCCTATCTCAACCCCTATCGTGCGACCGCCTATGACCTCGCCGTCGAATGGTATTTCGCGCCCCAGTCGCTCTTCTCGGTCGCCCTGTTCAAGAAGGATGTGCAGAGCTTCCCGGTCGCCGCGACCATTTCCAACGCGACCTTCGCGGAAACCGGCCTGCCGGCTTCGGTGCTGGTCAGTTCCTCGCCCGCCGCGCTCAATCCCGCGCTGCAGGCCGAACCGATCTGGACCATCGCGACCACGGTCAACGGCACCGGCGCCTCGCTCAAAGGGGCGGAAATCGCGCTGCAGCTGCCCTTCACCTTCCTGCCGGGCATCTTCAAGCATTTCGGCATCCTGGCCAACGCGACCTTCATCGACTCCAACGCGACCTATAATGTGTCGGGGCCGGCGGTCGTGCCGGGTGGCGGCCTGGTCAATGTCGCGCGGGAGAACACGTTGTTCGGCGTGTCGAAGCGGGCCTATAACGGCACCCTCTATTATGACGACAACCGCTTCAGCGCGCGCGTCTCGGCCAGCTATCGCGGGCCTTACAGCGACCAGAACAGCGGCACCGGCAACGTGTTCGAAGGCTATAATTCGACCGTCAATGTCGATGCCTCGGTCCGTTACAAGGCGACCGACTGGCTGGAATTCACCCTCGACGGCATCAACCTGACCGATGAATATCGCGGCCGCTACACCGACCTCGATGCCAATCGCAACTATGAGTACAACCATTTCGGCCGTACCTTCCAGTTCGGCGCGCGCGTGAAAATGTAGCCTGTCCTTTCGGGTCGCGCCGTCACGGGCCAGCCGCCTTCTGCACGAGGTGGCTGGCCCTTTTTCTTGGGCCGGCAGTGGGGCAGGGATGGTGCCGGGCAGGCGACAGCAATAGTCCATTCATATAATGACATTGACTCGCGTTAGCGTTCTCAAATATGGCGCCGCCAAGAATATTTGGGGGATTATATGGTGCGGTCGTCTTTCTTCTTTTCCGGGGCGGCGATCGTCGCACTGGCCGGTGCTGCCCTGACCAGCCCGGCGCTGGCGGGGCAGGCGCCGGATGCCGATATGGACCAGGCCCGCGCCGACATCATCGTCACCGGCGAAAAGAGCGCCCGCACCCTGCAGCAGACCCCGACCAGCATCGCCGTCGTCACGCCCGAGACGATCGAGCGCGAGGCGCTGATCACCATCCAGGACGTCTATAACCGCACCGCCAACCTGTCCGAAACCTATGGTTCGTCCGGCTTCACCATCCGCGGCATCAGCAACAGCGGCGTCGGCGCGGGCGGGCAGGCGGATGCCGCCAGCGTCTATGTCGATGGCGCGCCTGTGCCCAAATGGGCGCTCTATGGCGGCCCGACCGACCTGTGGGATGTGCAGCAGGTGGAAGTGCTGCGTGGCCCGCAATCAACCATCCAGGGCCTCAACGCGCTGGCCGGCGGCATCGTCATCACCAGCAAGGATCCCTCGCTGACCCGCTGGGGCGGTGACGCGCGCGTATTGTGGAGCGAATATGATGATCGCACCTTCTCCGCCGCGATCGGCGGACCGATCATCAAGGATGAACTGGGCATCCGCCTGTCGGCCGAGCGCCGCAACGATCGCGGCCTCATCTACAATGTCACCCGCGACGAATATAGCGACGCGCTGGAATCGCTCAATCTGCGCGGCAAGATCAAGTGGACGCCCCAGGCCATTCCGGGGCTGGAGGCAGTCGCCAGCTATAATCGCGTGCGGCGAGACGGCGGCTATCTCTACGAATATGCCCGCACCGATGTGCCCAATTATTTCAATCACCGTATCGCCACCGGCGACCAGCCCAGCCGCGGCAAGATCGACAGCGACCTTGCCGTCTTCAACATCAGCTATCCGCTGGCCCAGGGGCTGAAACTGTCGAGCGTCACCTCCTGGAACCGCTCGCGCGTTCATTCGGTGATCGATACCGACGGCACGCCGCAGGATATCCAGGCGATCGACAATCGCTATAATTACCGCACCCTGACCCAGGAAATGCGCCTAAACTATGATGGCGAACGGCTGAGCGGCCTGCTGGGTGCCTGGTATTATCGCCGCACCGGCAGCATCGACCAGAATAGCCGGGTGAACATCGATACGCCGACCGCCACCATCGCCGCCTTGCTGCGCGCCAATGGCGCGACCGCGGCGCAGGCGACCTTCCTCAGCAATGCCTATGCGGCGCAACTGCCGGTCATCCCGGTCGCCTATTCGGCCGACCAGCCCGAAAAGGTGGAGACGATGGCGCTGTTCGGCGATGCCCGTTTCAAGCTGACCGACCGGCTGACCCTGATCGGCGGCTTCCGCTACGATCATGAGCGCAACCGTTATGCCGCGCAAACCGTGGCGACCTTCAACGGCACGCTGCCCGATCCCAATTTCCTCGGCGCGGCCTATGCCCCGATCATTTCGCTGATCAACCAGGGCGTTCTGGGGCTGGTCGACGATGCCTCCTCGCCGCTGGCGTCCAACAGCCGCAGCTTCAACGCCTTCCTGCCCAAGGCGGGGATCAGCATGGACTGGACGCCGGACCTCACCACCGCCTTCACCGTCCAGCGCGCCTATCGCTCGGGCGGCTCCAGCCAGAACCCGGCCCGCGCCCTGCTGGTCGCCTATGATCCGGAATATAGCTGGAACTATGAAGGCTCGCTGCGCTCCAAATGGCTGGACGGGCGCCTGACGCTCAATGCCAATGCCTTCTACATGACGTGGAAGGACCAGCAGGTCACCGCCTATTTCGGCCAGAATGCCTATGATTACAACACGGTGAACGCGGCCGGATCGCATCTTTACGGGTTCGAGGTGGAAGCGAATGCCACTATCGCGCGCGGCATCGATCTCTATGGCTCGGTCGGCCATGTCCGCACCAAATTCACCGATTTCGTCCTGCCCGCCGGGGCGACCAGCACGGTTGACCTCACCGACACCCAATTCCCCTATGCGCCGCGCTGGACCCTGTCGGGCGGCATCAATGCGCAGTTCGGGCCGGGCTTCGTCGCCAATCTCAACGCCAATTACCGTTCGTCGGTCTTCACCGGCGTCGGTCAGGATCAGGGCCAGTACAAGGTCGGCGGCCGCACGGTCGTGAATGGCAGGATCGGTTATGAAACCGATCATTGGTCACTGTTCGTCTTCGCCCGCAACATCCTCAACGAGGATTATATGCAGTACCAATATGCCGCCATCCATCAGGCGATCCTGGGCGAACCCCAGACCGTTGGCGTCGGCGCGAGCGTCCATTGGTGATCGTGCTCGCCAGCCTGCTGCTCATCGCCGGCGGCGCCCTGGGCGCTGCCCTGTTGCGCCGCTCCTGGGTGCGGCGGGATCGCTCCGTGCTCGGCCTGCTGCTGGCGGGATGGGCCGTATTGATCGGCCTGCTGGTCGCTGCCTTCCTGCTGATCGGGCCGGTCAAGGGGCTGGCCTTGGGACTGGCGATGGAGGGGATCGGCGCGCTCGCCATCATCTGGTTCGGTCGGGTCCGGCGCAAGGCGGCGCGGGTGCGCGATGGCGATGTCGCGCCCGAGCCGCTGGAGGAACCGGGCCGCTTCTGGCGCGGGGTGCTCCGCGCCTTGCTCGCCGGGCCGCTCGGCATGACGGCGGCGATGGGTGTGGCCTTTTGCGTCACCGTCTATCTGCCCGGTGATCCGCGCACCCGGATCGTGCTTGGCGGCCTGTTGCTGCCGATCCTGTGGGGGCTGGCCATGACCTGGACGTTGGCGGACCGCCGCCTGCTCCGCGCCACCGCCGTGCTGGTCGGCACCAGCATCATTGGCTTCGGCCTCGCCGCCTTGGGAGGGGCCGCATGAACGACCAGAGCGTCCAGACCAACAGCCGGGCAAAGAAATGGCGTTGGCCCTTGTCGCCCGAAACGGTGCGATCGGTGCTCAGCAGCCATTCGGTGCTGGGCCTGGCCTTTGCCGCGATCATCTATATCGTCTGCCTGACCGGCACGGTTGCCGTATTCGCGGCCGATCTGGAACGGTGGGAAGTGCCGGCGACGCCGGTGGTGACCAGCCTGTCGGATGCCTCGGCCGCGCGCGCCATCGCCGAAGCGGCCAGACGCGCGCCGGCCGACACCACCCTCTATCTGTCGCTTCCCACCGCGAAACAGGATGGCGCCAGCCTCACGGCCTTCAGCGCGACCTATGAGCATAAATGGGCTGTGGCGGCCGATGGTGCGCTGTCCGATCTCGAAGCGGTCTGGACCGAATTTCTGATCCACCTCCATATCAACCTGCATCTGCCGCGCAGTTGGGGGCAGTTCATCGTCGGCCTGACCGGCGTGGCGCTGCTTTCCTCCCTGGTGTCGGGTATATTGGCGCATCCGCGCGTGCTGCGCGATGCCTTCCACCTGCGCCTGGGCGGTTCGCGCCGCCTGCAGGAGGCGGATCTGCACAATCGCCTCGGCATCTGGGCCTTGCCCTTTCACTTCACCCTGGCGCTGACCGGCGCGCTGCTGGGCCTCAGCACCATCATCGTCGCGATGCTGGCGATGCTGCTCTATCGCGGCGACATGGGGAAGGTCTATGAACTCTTCCTCGATCCGCCGCCCAAGGTTGACGCGCGTGCCGTGCCCATTCCCGATATCGCCCGGTTGATCGCCGATGCCCGCGCCCGCGCGCCGGCGGCCGTTGCGGACAATATCATGGTCGAACGACCCGGCCGCGCCGATATGCGCATCTCGATCCATAGCGGCCGGCCGCACTTGCTGACCCAGCAGGATGAGGTGCAATATGATGCGCGCGGGCAACTGCTCCATCAGGAACGGCCGCAGGATCTGGTCGCCGGCACCCGGATGCTGAGCGGCATCGGCCAGCTGCATTTCGGCTGGTTCGGCGGCATGCCGGTGCGGATCGCCTATGGCCTGCTTGGCATTGCGCTCTGCATCGTCACGTCGAGTGGGGTGACGATCTGGCTGGCCCGCCGCCGCGATCGCGGCCGACCGGCGCCGCAATGGGAACGGATCTGGGCGGCGATCTGCTGGGGCCAGCCGGTCATCCTGGTCCTCACCGCCGCGCTGGCCTTCGCCTTGCCGCATGTGTCGCTACCGCTGGCCTGGCTGGTCCTCACCATCCTGTCGGTGCTGGCCGCCGGCATGGCCAAGGCGCTCCCCGGTCCGCGTCTGTCGCGCGGCCTGCAATGGGCGCTGGTCGCAGGCCTGCTGGCGGTCGCGCTGCTGCACGGCGCACCGCTGCTGGCAGGCGGGCAGGGACTGCTGGTCGACCTTCTGCTGCTTGCCGGTGGCATCGGCCTGCTGCTCGCCCTGCGCCGCAGCCGCGCACCAGCCAAGGTCTAGGGGCGGGGCTTGCCATTCCCCTCCCGCAGGCGGGAGCGACTATCTGTCTCGTCAATAGGTCAGAGGGATTGAAAGTCGGGGATCGCGCATTTTGGCATTGAGCCTGACGAGGAGCTTTTGGGCGAGAGCGATGCGGACGACGAGCTTTTGTTTGCC
>NZ_NOIW01000121.1:0-14751 GCF_002708645.1 Sphingobium sp. IP1 | reverse complement strand
GCCGTTCGGCCACCTGGCGCAGGGTCAGGCCCTCCGCCTCGACCTCGGCCAGGATGCGCAGCGTCCCGCTCTGCTGGCTGTTGAGGCCCAGATGCGCGACATCGGGGAAGGGCGCGTCCAGATCATATTGGCGGAAATCATGGTCGTTGAAAGTGCGCGACAGGAAGCCAAGGCCGGTGTCGATCGACTCCAGCGCGGCGAGTTCGCGGTAGCGCGCCTCGGCCTCCTCATCGCTGTCGCCAACGATCGCGGCGATGCCCGGCAGGATGAACAGCTGGTCGGCATCCCGGCCAAAGCCCTTCGCCCGCGCCTTCACATCGGCATAATAGGCCTGGCCCGCCTCGATCGTCTCGGCATGGGTGAAGATTACCTCGGCCCGTCGCGCGGCGAAGTTGCGGCCATCGTCGGATGCACCGGCCTGGAAGATGACCGGCTGGCCCTGCGGCGTGCGCTTGATGTTGAGCGGGCCGCGCACTTGGAAAAATTCGCCCTTATGGTCGAGCGCATGCAGCCGATCGGGATCGACGAACTGGCCGCTGTCTTTGTCGGCGACATGGGCGCCATCTTCCCAACTGTCCCACAGGCCCTGGACCACATCGAGATATTCGGCGGCAATGCGATAGCGCACGGCATGGGTGGGATGTTCGCTCTTGCTGAAATTGGCGGCGGTATCGCCCAGCCAGGAGGTGACGACATTCCAGCCTGCGCGCCCGCCGCTGAGGTGATCGAGCGAGGCGAATTGGCGGGCGACGTTGAAGGGTTCGGAGTAGCTGACCGTCAATGTGCCGACCAGGCCGATCCGGCTGGTGGTTGCCGCCAGGGCCGACAGGATGGTGATCGGCTCGAACCGGTTGAGATAATGAGGGCTGGATCGTTCGGTGATCGACAGGCTGTCGGCGACGAACAGGAAGTCGAACTTGCCGCGTTCGGCGGTCGCCGCCTGTTCCTGATAGCGGGCAAGGCTGGTGCTGGCATTCACGTCGCGATCGGGATGGCGCCAGTCATGCCAGGTGCGGCCGACGCCATGCAGGATGAAGCCGAGCTTGATATGCGGAGAACGGGCCATGGCCTTGTCCTTCTGCTGGAGGGGAGGGTGAGCCCATTTCCTCTATGCCCGACTGTCCCGCGCGACCAACGCGGTCTCCTCAAGCGCATATGAAATGGACCAATAGGGCAGGCGTCAGTAGGAGAAGCGGGCGCTCAGCAGCACCGTCGCGGGATCGGCATAATTTTTATAATAGACCCCGGTCGAAGGGATGTAGGTCGAACTGACCGGCTTGTTCGCGCCCAGGATATTCTTGCCCTGGATGGCGAACTGGAAACGGTCGTCCGGCAATATCCAGGTGATCGAGCCGTTGATGAAGGTCTGGCCCGGCACTTCGTCCTGCGGCCGGGCGAGGGCGTTCTGATAGAAGCTGCTCTGATATTGGGCGTTGGCCGACAGGCGCAATATACTGCCGGATGCGCCCAGCGGCAGCGCATAATTGGCGCCGCCCGACAGGGACCATTTGGGCGCGTTCAGCAGCGGATTGCCATCGGCGTCGACGCCATTGCCGCCCGCACCCTTATAATCGTCATAAATGGCCTTGAGATAACCAGCCGACCCCTGAAGCGAGAAGCGATCCGACAGGCGCAGGTCATTTTCCAGCTCCACGCCCCAGCTATGCGCCTTGCCGGCATTGCCGCGGCGTGATCCGACATAGGCAGGGTCGTAGAAGGATACCTGGAGATCCTTGTAATCATTGTAGAAGATGGCGAGATTGCTGCGCAGCGCGCCGCCGAACAGGGTGGCCTTGAGGCCGCCTTCATAGGTCGAGACCTTTTCCGGATCGAAGGGCAGGGTGGCGAGGTCCAGCCGGGTCGCGCGATTGTCGAACCCGCCGGATTTGAACCCGCGCGAATAGGTGAGGTAATTGAGCAGATTGGGCGTCCATTGCGCCTGCACCGACAATTTCGGTGTCAGCGCCTTCCAGGTCTTTTCCGCCTCGCCGGCGATCGACTGGGCCACGACATTGCGATCATCGTCGATCACCTTGTTGTCGAAGACGAAGCGCTTCTTCTCGATCGTGCCGCGCAGGCCGGCGGTCAGGCTGAATATGTCATTCGCCTTCCAGGTGCCCTCGCCGAATATGGCATAGGCATCGGTATAGGTGATGTTGTGGGCGCGCAGCCGGTTGACCGGCGCGGTCGCGGCGGTGCCTGTACGGCTGAAGCCGTCACGCTCCACGAAGAAGCGTTCATGCAGGTAGAAGAGGCCGCTGGTGAAGCTGAGGTCGCCAAAGTCGCCGTTCAGCTGCACCTCCTGGCTGAAGGCCCGGTCATTATAGTGGATCAGGTTCTTCTGGATCAGCGCGGCCTCGCCGTCATTCTCGTAATTGACGGGGTTGAGGTTGAAGCCGGTATAGGCGCTGATCGACTTGATCGACAGGCTGGGCGAGAGGTCATAGACCAGCCGCAGCGACGCGCTGCGCGAATTGAGATGCTGGTCCGGTTCGACCTCCGAATAGGATCGGCGGCGGCTGAAGCTGCCGGGTTGGTTGACCGGAATATAGGACCGCGTATCGCTGCGATCGCGCAGGATATTGACGGTCAGCAGCGCGTCGAGATTAGCGATGCCGGTATAGCGCAGCTTGCCGCGCCAGGCGTCGAGGTCGATCCGGTTGACGTCATGGCCCAGCGTCGGATCATAGGTGACGCCGTCGCGGCTGCGATGAATCCAGGCGACGCTGCCCGACAGGTCGCCCGCGATCTTGCCGCTGACCAGCGCTCGGCCCTGTACGTCATTATAGCTGCCATAGCCCAGTTCGGCGGTGACATGGGTGGTCTCGTCGGGCGCGCGGGTAATGATGCGCAGCGCACCGGCCGACGAGTTGCGGCCATAGAGCGTCCCCTGCGGCCCGCGCAGCAGCTCGATCCGTTCCAGATCGACAAATTCGCTCATCGAGGCGATCTGACGGGGGATGTAGACGTCATCGACATAGATGGCGAGCACCGGCTCCTGGATCGGGTCGGATTCGCCCACGCCGCGCAGCGAGAAGGTCTGGGTGGTGTGGCTGATCGACGTCCGCGCCACGAACAGGTTGGGCACCTGGCCGGCCAGGTCGCGCACATTGGTGATGTTACGCTGCTCCAACGTCTCGGGCGTGAAGGCGGAAATCGCGATCGCGGTCTTCTGAAGATCCGTAGCGCGTCGCTCGGCGGTGACGATGATGCCGCCGCCAGCGTCGCCATCCTCTGCGGGCGCCTGGGCCCAGGCCGATCCGGCCATTGTCGCGGCCATGATCGCGCTGCAACCAGCGGCCAGGAAAATCCCTTTTTTCATTGTTCCCCACTCAATCTTGATCCGCCGCAGCCAGGCGTGCAGCGTTAACTGTCAACTAAAGTTGTAGACAATTTGCGCAAATGAGTTCGGGCAATCTGGCGGGAGAATGGCTCATAGATTTGCGCGGCAGAGATGGGCGCGCCGATCATCGGCTGTGGTCAGCTTCGACGTGCTCCACGTCCGCTATAAAGGGTCAGGGGCGATAGCCGCAGATTATTCCGGATCAGCAGTTCCGCGCATGCGCGGGTATCGGCGGTCAGTCGTTCGTCCAGGGGTATTGTGGGGGCAGAGTTGAGACGTTGCGCATCCGCTAACGAGGCGAGCAGGACCAGTTCGTCGTCACTGACATAGCGGGTGCCGGGCGGCTGGATACGCAGGCCGCATTCGGTGGCGATCCTGCGCAGGCGGGCGAAGCTGTCGATGGCCGCGAGACCGATCCGCTGCTCCTCGCCTCGCAGCATTGCGAGCACCCGGCGCTCGGTCCGCGTGCGGCGGTGGAGGGGAAGGGTAGAGCGGTTCACAGCGCACGTGCCAGTGTCAGCGAGACGACTGCACCCTCCCACTGGTTGCGCTGTTCCTGCCCGCTATAGCTGCCTGCCCGGCTCGGGCTGTAGAAACGGCGCAGCCGATGATAATCCTGACCGTTGAGAGCGCTGGCCCGCAGCGTGGCCTTGAAACCGGCGAGCGCCGTGGTTTCGATATAGGCATCGAATGCGGCATCGTCGCGCCAGGTCAGTCGCTCGCCGGTGTAGAAGACATCGCCCTGTTCGGCGGCGGTATAGCTGATCCCCCAGGATGAACGCAGTTTCGGCACGTCGTGGCGGAACTCGGCGCTCAGGCTGCGTGGCGCGATATCGTCCATCTTCCTGCTGTCTCCGGTTACAGGGTCGCGCATGCGCGATCCCCGTAGCGTGCCGTCGAGCGTGAGCCGCGCGCCACGCAGGGCGGCATCGAGCGGGAGGGTCGCCTGGGTGCTGATACCCCATTGGCGGGCATTGCCGATCGTCCCCAGCGCTTCGTCGCCCGTGGGGAGGAGGAGATAGCCGAGCATCCCCTGGTGCCATTGATGATAAGCCTCGACCGCCAGCGCGCCGCCCTTGCCCCAGCGATGATCGGCACGGACGAGCGCGCGAGTGACGCGGGCCGGGCGCAACTGGGCATTGCCGCCAAGCGGCCGGCCGTCGGCCTGATTTACCGATGCAGCGAAATCGCCGAAGTCGAGTTGATCGACGGTGCGGCGGATGCCCAGTCGCAACTGGCTGGTATCGCGCGGCGACCAGACCAGAGCGGCAAACGGTTTCCAGTAGGACAGGCTTTGCTCGTTCGCGGCATCGCCCGCAACGCGAATACGCGACAGTTCGAACGCCATGCCGCTTTCCAGCGTCCATCGCTTGCCCAGGCGCAGCGTGACATTGGCAAAGGCCTCGCCCCGCAGTTCGGATACACGGCTATTGGCATTTGCCAGGGTGATCGGGGTCAGGCCGCTGCCATTATCCTCCGCATAGTCGAGGGCACTGTTGAGCCGGTTATAGGCGATCTCCATCCCCAGTTCGGGGCGGAGCACATGGTCGCCCCCCCGCGTCAGCGTCGTACGACCGACCAGTTCCAACGGCTTCTGCGCCAGCGCGGAAACGCCGCGATAGCCAGCTTCGACATAGTCTTCGTTGGTGGTCTGGCGTTCGACCCGACCGAGCCCCACCAGCTTTGCCGACCAGTCCTTGCCAAGGGTGCGGGTCCAGTCGAGCCCCAACTCGCCACTGCGCCCCTTTTCGTCATAGCCGATGGTCCGCTCGATCGTCGCTGCACCGTCAGTCGGCGTGATCATGATCGCCCGGTCGGATTCATAGCCATCCCGATTGAGCCGCAGATTGAGCGTCAGCGTACCACCGGCCAGCGTGCCGGATGTCGATGCCGCAAGCCCGATCTCCGGCGCCTTGCCGATGATGCGCTCATGCCGGGTCTCGGTCGGCATGCCATTGCCGTCGCTGATATGGTAGATGCCGTCGATCGGATAGCGGACCTGCTCGACCGACAGTTCCACATTGCTCTGCCAGCCGGCAATCTTGCGTGCATGGCTAATCTGGGCAGAGGGCGATATTCGGCCGTCGCGGGTATGGCTGAGCTTCAGCGAGGCATTGCCCGATCCGCTCCCATCGGTGCGCAGGATGACATTGGCCACCAATGTCTGTCCCTGTGCCTCGGCCGCGTCGGTCCCGCGCAACAGCACGACCCGCTCGACGCGTGCGGCACCGATCCGGCGCAGCACCTCGGTAATGCCACCGGCCTTCACCGTCGGTCGCTGGCCATCGATCAGCACATTGCCGGCCGCGCCGCCAAAACCGCGCAGGCTGTTGCCCTCGCTCAGCAGGAAGCCGGGTGTGCGCTCCAGCATGTCGAGAGCGGTCTGGGGCTGGAAGGGCGCGTAGAAATCGGCCGGATAAACCGGATCAGGGCCGGTCGGGACGATTGGCGGATGAGCCGGCGGACTATTGTCCTGCGCCCCTTCCTGTTCGCTCGCCATCGCGCCCGCCGTCATGGCAAGGCCGGCCATCAGCGCATGAAACAACATCATCGCAGGAAAAACTCTACCGGCACGACCAGTTCGATGCTGTCGCCCTTCACATCCTCGGGCGGTTTGGGCAGCGGCTGCGCGCGCTTGGGCAAGGCAAGCGCTTCCTGATCGAGCGATCGCACGCCGGACGAACGCTCGATCCGTGCCGACAACAGCTTGCCGGTCCGGTCCATGATGAAACGGATATAGGGAACACCCTGTTGCCGCGCGAAATGGGCATCGCGGGGATAACGTTTCACCTTGTTGAGCGCGCCCAGCACCAGCCCTTCCCAGGCTGGCTTGCCGGTCGATATCTGTGGTGCCGGTGGCGCTGGCCTGCTTTCCGGCGCGGTGCTTTCCTTGATCGGGGGGCCGGGATCGGGAACAGGTTTGGCCGCCACGGCTGGCAGTATATTGGCGCTCGGAATGAAGATCTTGGGCGGTTCCAGCATTGGTTGCTGGGGCGTGGGCTGCAATTTTTCCTTCTGCACCTGTTCGGGACCCGGCGGCACTTCGCGTGCCGGTTCCGGCGGCGCAGCCGGCGGAGCAACGGCAAAGACACTCAGCGTCGGCGTCGATTTCGGCGCGACATAGGTGCGCCAGGTGACAAGGCTCACCGCCAGGACGGCCAGTCCGATCGCCCCGACGCCGCCCATGCCCGCCAGGCGCGTGCGAAGCGGCATCGCCTGGTCGCTGTAGCGGCTATAGCTCCAACCCGGTTCGATGCGTGAAGGCGTGCGATCGGTCAGTGGCGCACGGGCGAGAGGCAGCGAAGCCATGTCTATTCCGAAAGCGCGAGCAGCAGGGTGGGCGGCAAGGCGAGGAGGATCATGATGACCCAAGCCCGCGCAGGACTGCGCGCATGGAAGGCGCTCATCGCGATCACTGCGAACAAGGCAAAGCTGGCGAGGGTAACGCCGGTGACCGCCTCCACAGCGTCCATGCCAAGGCGCACGAGCAGACGGGAAAGGGCCGCAGTGACGAGCGCGGTCAGGCCATAGGCGCCCAGCGTGCAGGCCGTGACCCGCCCGGCATTGGCCAGTCGGGCACGGGCGACGGAGCTGAACCCGATCATGGCCGCACCCGAGCGAGGATGCGCTCGCGATTGCAGTTGAGCGTCACGATCGTGACGGCGCCGGCGCTCAGCCAGCCGAACCAGGCGACGCTGCCATAACCCCAGCCAAGGCCAAGGCCTGCGATCAGGAAGGCAATGCTCAGCAGCGCAAAGCCGCCGCGGCGCAACCGGCGCGATTGCGCGTCGGGCAGCTTGTGGCGAAGCCAGTCCTGTTGGTGACGCGCCATCGCCAGAAACAGCAGCGCAAAGCCGCCGAGCGACAGCAGGGCTGTTGCGACATGGGTCATGCCGGCACCTCCTGAAAATCTTGCTTGGGCTGGCGCGTGCGGCGCGCCTTGGCCTTGGACTGGTGGGTCGCCACTTTGTGGGCGGCAAAGGCGAAGCCGGTGGCGGTCAGGATCATCATCAGGTCGAACAGGATGAAGATAGCGTCGCCCGCCATCATACTGGTAGGCAGGCCGCGGGGCGTAGTGGCGGCGTTGACCAGCGGAATGGCGGCATAGAGCAGGGCGCAGGCGGTCAGTGTCTCGACCCAGGCCCGCCGTGCCGGCCGGCCCAGGCTCCAGATGAAAATCGCGCCCCAGGCGATGAACAGAGCGTTGACCTCCCAATCGGCGCGTCCGGCCATGGTCGGATCGAGCAACCGGTTGGCGAGGAAATAGACCGCGATCCCTGCCGATGCGCCGGCGATGACGCCGATGTTCAGCCGTTCGACCAGACGGAAACCGAAATGCGGTCGGGCCGGATCGGGCAGCTTGGCGCGGCGCTTGACCGTCCACAGCACCAGCCCGCTGCCGACCATGATCGTGCCGCCCACGCCGGAGAGGAAATAGAGCCAGCGCAAGGCCGGGTTGGCATAGCGGCCGGCATGAAGGTCGACCATCACCCCCTTGGTCGCCGTCGCCGCACCGCCTGCGCGCGGGCCAGCCAGCGGTTCGCCGGTGGCGCCGTTAAGGTAGAGCATCGGCTGGTGGCCACCCAGTGTTTCGGTACGGGGCCAGATGCGGACGATCGCGGCTGCATTGCCGGGATGGCTGATGCTGACATAGCTGGGCTCGAAACCGGGCCGCAGCGCACGCGCACGCTGCAGCAGTTCGGGGATCGGGCGCAGGTCGGCCTTCGCCTCGCTCGGTTCGCTCTTTGGCCCGGACGGGAAGGCCGCCTCATAATAGGCGTCGGTCGACGGGAAATTGGCGCTGATTGCCCAGGGCATCAGGGTGAAGAGCAGGGTGACAAGGCCGGTATAGGTGATCATCAGATAGAAGGGCAGGGCAAGGACGGCGGTGACATTATGCGCGTCGAGCCAGGAGCGCTGGCCCTTGCCGAAACGTAGCAGGAAGAAGTCGGTGAAGATCTTCTTGTGGGTGACGACGCCGCTCAGGATCGCGACCAGCATGGCGAGCGCGGCCAGGCTGACGAGCAGGCGCGCCCACATGACCGGCATATAATGAAGGTCGAAATGCATGCGGTAGAGGAAGAAGCCGCCGCGCGTATCGCGCACGCTGGTCAGGGTGCCGCTGGTGGCATCGAGCGTCCGTTCCTGCTGACTTGAGCGGTCGCCGCCGGCCGGCGTCCAACTGATCGAGAAGCCGTCGCCGCCGCGCGAACCGGGAAGGGAGAGCGTCCAGTCGTCTGCACCTGCGCCTTCCTTGCGCAGGATCGTGTCGGCGGCGTCGATTGCCTTATCACTGACCGGGGCGGGGGTCAGTTCGGGGCGCATCCATTGCGATATTTCCTGCTGGAAGAAGGCGACCGTGCCGAACAGGAAGATGACGAACAGCAACCAGCCAGGCAGCAGCCCGGTCCAGGTATGCAGCGTCGACATGGTCTGGCGCAGCGATGCCTTCATGATGTCTTGCCTCCGGCGACCTCTGATGACCTGTGTTCGTGCATGTCCCGCTGTTCGCTAATGCCCATCAATGCCCTGTTTGGTTGACGTTTGGCGTGACTGGATTTCCAAAGAAAAACGTCGAGAAATATTGGAAAGCCGCCCCGTTGCCTACAAATTGCATACCCCATGGCGAGTGGTTCGCTTGGCACCTCGTCGCGTTGGGATGGTGCCATTAACGCAAATGAGATTTATTTGCAAAACAAGACATTTGATTTTTTGTGGTCGTAAGGGCTGCTATGTCCGGCAAATAGTCCTTGTCGAACGCGCAACATGCCCCGTACTGGACAGCATAAATCACAGCCCCTAATTCGCATATGCGAATCAATAGCAATAAAGGGGCTGGTATGCGACATATGAGATGGATGGGGGCGTTGCTGTCTGGGGGCGGTATCGTTGCCGCGGCGGTGCCTGCGTTTGGGCAGGAACAAGCCAGTCAGGATGGTCAGGCTGTCATGCTCGGGTCGGTCCGGGTTGAAGGGGAGGCCGTTGATGATGGCCTGACCAGCGATCCCGCATCTACCGAAGGGACCGGCTCTTACACGACCCGGTCGATGAAGACCGCGACGAAGCTGCCCATGTCGATCCGCGAGACGCCGCAGTCGGTGACCGTCGTCACCCGCCAGCGACTGGATGATCAGGTGATGACCAACATCACCGACGTGGTGAAAAATACGCCAGGCCTTTTCCTCAACTATTCCAGCGGGCCCGGCCGCCCGAGCTTTACCGCGCGCGGTTTCGATATCGACAACATAATGTATGACGGCCTGCCGTCCCGCTATCAGGGATGGGTCGTGGGCAGTCAGGCCAATATGGCCATCTATGACCGGGTGGAGGTGGTGCGCGGCGCTACGGGCCTTGTAACCGGCAGCGGCAATCCATCGGCGGCGATCAATCTGGTGCGCAAGCGCCCGACCCGCGACTTTCAGCTCAATCTCGAAGGATCGGCCGGCAGTTGGGACAATTATCGCGGGCAGATCGACATGTCGGGCGGTGTCGATCAGGCCGGCAATCTGCGGGTGCGGGTTATCGGCTCCTATCAGGACAGCAGCAGTTTCCGCGACGGCGAGGTCATTCATCGCGGCCTGATCCATGCGATCGGCGAATATGATATCGGTCCTGATACGACGCTGATGGTGGGCGCCACCCATCAGGATGATTTCTTCAATAGCTTCTGGGGCGGCTTGCCGCTCAGCGCTACCGGCGCGCATTTCGACCTGCCGCGCTCGACCCGGCCCAGCTATGACTGGGAAGGCAAAAGCCAGAAGTCGAACACTGTCTTTGGCGAACTGACCCATCGGTTCGGTCACGACTGGAGCGTCCGGCTGGCGAGCATGAAGGTGTGGCAGGATGCCATGTTCTCCGGCACCTATGTCTATCGCCGGCCCGACCTGACGCTCACCCATTCCGCCTATCAGGCCGCCTATGACGAGGATCAGGCCAGTGTCGACCTCTATGCCAGCGGGCCGGTCACGTTGTTTGGTCGTGACCATGATCTGACATTCGGCGCCAGCCGACGCGAGACCTCGACAGGCACGCAAAATTACAGCGGGGGCGGGCTGCTCGCTGGCAATGTCGACATGTTCGATTTCGACCCGGCCAGCGGTGCTCGACCCAATTTCGTGCCGACGACCTACAGCCGGAACGTCATCACCCAGGGCGGTCTCTATGCCTCGACCCGGCTCAATCCGTTCGATGGGATGAAGGTCATCCTGGGCGGGCGGCTGGATTGGTATGATTATGATAATCGCACGGCTGCGACCGGCGATTACAAGGTCGATGCCCACAAGACCGTCTACGCCGGCGCGATCCTGGACATCGATCGTCATCATTCTTTCTATGCCAGCTTCACCGACATTTTCCAGCCGCAGACGGCCAGGGGCTTTGCCGTAGACGCCGACAGCCAGACGATCCTGAAGCCGATCACCGGCCAGAATTACGAGGTGGGTATCAAGGGCGAATATCTCGACGGGGCGCTGAATGCGGCGATCGCGCTCTTCCGCATCGACCAACGGAATAGGGCATTTGTGCCGACCGATCAGAGCGGTTGTCCCAGCTTCCCGGCCAGCAGTTGCTCGACGGCTGCTGGCCTGGTGCGCAGCAAGGGCATTGATGCCGAGCTTCAGGGCGCGATTACGCCCGACTGGAACATTTCGCTCAGCTATACCTATACCAGCATTCAATTTGTGCGGGACACCAACCCCGAAAATGGCGGCAAGAATTTCGACACCGACATGCCCCGCCACATGGCTAAATTGTCGACCTTCTACACTCTGCCGGGGAAGCTCGACCGGCTGCGTGTCGGCGCCGGACTTAACTGGCAGAGCCGCATATACAACGACAATAACGGCGCCAATTTCAACAATGTCGCCTTCCGCGTCGAACAGGGGGGCTATGCCGTTGCCGACCTGATGCTGGGATACAAGATCAGCGACCGGTTCGATCTTCAGGCCAACATCAACAATCTGTTCGACAAGCATTATTACAAGGCGATCGGCTATGATATCCGCTGGGGCTCGACCGATGCCTATGGCGATCCGCGCAATATTCTGGTGACGCTGCGCGGCAGAATCTGAAGGCATGCGCTCGCCAGCCATGGTTGGCGAGCGCCGCAATCGTGCGATGCGCTGAATTTCGGATTGTCTGGAGCCAGCCCGGCCTTGCCAAGGGCTGAAATAGTGGCTCCCCGAGTAGGATTCGAACCTACGGCCATTCGATTAACAGTCGAATGCTCTACCGCTGAGCTATCGGGGAGCAGCCCTGCTTGCGCCGGGCAGGCCGCGCATATGCAGCGGCTTGTCCCAAATGGCAAGCGTGAAATTGCAGAAAATTACGCGATGAATTGTTCGGCCGCGATCCGGTCGTCCAGCGTATGTTCGGGGTCGAACAACAAAGTCAGCGGCGTGGCGCGGTCGATCTTGACCTCCACCTGGGCGACGTCACGGACTTCGCGCTGGTCGGCGACGGCACTGACCGGGCGCTTGACCGGATCGAGCACGGTGAAGCGAATCGCGGTATTTTCAGGCAGGATGGCGCCACGCCAGCGGCGCGGCCGGAACGGGCTGATCGGGGTCAGGGCGACCAGGGCGGACCCCAGCGGCAGGATCGGGCCATGGGCGGACAGATTATAGGCGGTGGACCCGGCGGGCGTTGCGACCAGCACGCCGTCGCACACCAGTTCGGGCAGCACGGGGCGATCATTGACCTGCACTTCCAGCTTGGCGGTCTGGCGGGTTTCGCGCAGCAGCGAGACTTCGTTGATCGCCGGGATGGAGAAACGCTCGCCATCGACCGTATCGACCACCATGCGCAGCGGATTGACCTTGAAGCTCTTGGCCTTCTCCAGCCGCTGTTCCAGCCGTTCCAGCCGCCATTCGTTCATCAGGAAGCCGACCGTGCCGAGGTTCATGCCAAAGACCGGCAATATGCGGCGGGATTCCAGCATGGCGTGCAGCGTCTGCAGCATGAAGCCGTCGCCGCCCAGCGCGATGACCGTGTCCGCCTGTTCCAGCGGTACGAAATCATAGGCGGCGCGCAACCGCTCTTCCGCTGCCCGTGCAGCCTGGGTCGGGGACGCGACGAGGGCGCGCCGGGGTTCGCTGTTCATCCGCCGGTGACGCTCATATGTCTTTTGACGGTGGCAGTCGGTGCGCCGGCGCCAATCCGGAAATCATGGGCGGCGGGCTTGCGCTGCAGTGCGCGATCGACCAGCGGCTCGACTGCGGCGAGACCGCCGCTGCGCAGCGCGGCCTTGAAATCGACATGGTCGTCATGGCCCAGGCACATGTAGATCTTGCCCTCGCAGGTCATGCGCATGCGATTGCAGTCGGCGCAGAAATTGCGGGTGAGCGGGGTGATGAGGCCAAGGCGGACGCCCAGCCCCTCGACATCATGATAGCGCGCCGGGCCACCCGTGCGCGCCGCAATCGGGGTGAGGGCATGATGGGCGTCGATCTCCTGCGCGACATGCGACAGCGGCAGATAATGGTCGGTGCGATCCTCGCCGGTTTCGCCCAGCGGCATGGTCTCGATCAGGGTCAGGTCGAAGCCCTGGCTGTCGCACCAGCGCAGCATCGGCAGGATCTCGTCGGCATTGATATCCTTGAGCGCGACCATGTTGATCTTGACCGCAAGGCCCGCCGCGCGCGCGGCATCCAGTCCGTGCCGGACGGCCGACAGGTCGCCGCCACGGGTGATATGGGCGAAGCGATCGGCCTGCAGGCTGTCGAGGCTGACATTGATGCGGCGGACGCCGGCGTCGTGCAGCGCCTCTGCATGATCGGCCAGGCGCGTGCCGTTGGTGGTCAGCGTCAGTTCCTGAAGGCCGGCATCCAGATGGCGGCCGATTCGACGGATCAGGTCGATGATGTCGCGGCGCACCAGCGGTTCGCCGCCGGTCAGGCGGATGCGGCGCACGCCGCGCGCGATGAAGAGATCGGCGAGAAGCGCGATTTCCTCCAGCGTCAGAACCTGATTTTTCGGCAGGAATTGCATCCGCTCCGCCATGCAGTATCGGCAGCGCAGGTCGCATCGATCCGTAACGGAAATCCGCAGATAATCGATCCGGCGGCCAAGGCCGTCGGTCATGGAAGTTGCGGCAGGATCGACCATGGCCATGCCCCTAGCTAGGCCATGGGCATGGCGGGCGCAAGCTGGCCGGTTGCGGGGCGGTGAAGAGGTCGGTAACCGGTTGCTGTTACAAGAGCGGCATGCGCCTTGTCAGGGAGTCGATAAAAGAGTGAGCGGGCAGGCCGCCCCGGACGGGCAGCGCAGCATCTTCATCCTGTCGCCCGGCGACCGCGACCCCCTGTGCCGTGCCGCGCAGGAGGCGGGCTGGCGCGCGATCGGTGCGCGCCGCGCGACCGATGCGCCGCAACGTTTCCTGCGCAGCGATGCCCAGATCGCGCTGGTCGACATGCGCGGCGGGACGGCGGCCAAGCTGATCGCGCCTTTGGTGCCGGCTGTGGATGCGGGTGGCTGCGCGCTGGTGGTGCTGGTCGATGCGGCGGCGATCGCGACCCTGCCGCAATTGTTCGACGCCGGCGCGACCCATTTTCTGGTGGCACCGGTGACGCAACCCCTGTTGCAGGCGACACTGGCATCGGCGCAGCGGCTGGTCGAGCGGCTGGGCGGTGGCGCGATGCAGAGCCAGCGGGCGCAGCGCATCCGCCGGGGTGACGCGCTGTACTGGGAGATGGATCGTGACGGCGCAGGGCTGCGGCTGAGCGAGAGCCTGGCCCGCAATCTGGGGATAGAGGCGTGGCAGCCGACGCCATCGATCTTGATCCACCGGCTGGCGCGCAACGAACGCAAGGCGGTGTTGAATGCCTTGGAGGGGATGATGCAGTCGGGCCGTCCGGCGGCGTTCGCCCATGCCGTGCCGGGGCGGCCGGGCAATCGGCTGGTGCATCATCTGCGCTTCGTCGACGGCACGGTGGCGGCCGATGTGGAGTGGCTGTCCGACGCGCAGGACCAGGATGTGGCGAGCCGCGACAATCTGACCGGGCTGCGTTCGCGCCAGGCGGCGCTGGACTGGCTTGATCGCCGGTCGGGCCTACCGACGACGGTGGTGCTGCTGTCGATCAGCCAGTTCGATCGCATGAATGCGGCCTATGGCCAGGTGGTGGGTGACGCACTGCTGGGGCGGATCGCGCGGCGGATCGAACAGATTGTCGACAGCGTGGCGGGCCATGCGATGGTCGCGCGGATCGCCGGCACGGAATTTCTGGTCGGCCTGACCGGCGAGCCAGCGGCGGCGGAGCGGGCGACCTATCTGGCGCGGCAGTTGATCGAGGCGATCAGCCGGCCGTTCAGTGCGGGCGATCATCTGATCCGTTTGATTGCGCGATGCGGTATCGCGCAGGCGCGGGCGGAGGATGACGCAACACAGTTGCTGCGGCGGGCAGGGGCGGCAC
>NZ_NOIW01000120.1:0-14779 GCF_002708645.1 Sphingobium sp. IP1 | reverse complement strand
CCCCACTACCCCGGGCCCACCCGCCCCCGCTTCTGCGAGTGGGGCACCCCATGTTCCGTCAGAAACCCCCTCGAGAGGCTGCCGACCCGCTGCTTGGCAAACCGGCAAGCTTTGGCATCCACCGCTATCTCCAGGGATCGTCCAACCTGTTCGAAGAGAACAGGCTGCTCAAATTCTCGATTGTCGGTCTGTTCGGCATAACCGCCGTGCTGGGCATGGCGCTCTACTCGACGTCCCAGAACCAGCGCACGATCGTCATTCCCTTCGGTGCAAGCGGCGATCTCTATGTGACCGGCGGCAAGCCTTCCTCGGCCTATCTGCGCGCCATGACGCGCAACATCGTGGCGCTGTCGGGCACCTATTCTGCGCTCTCTGCCGACCGGCAGTTCCAGGAGCTGCTGAGCATCGTCCACCCGACCGCCTATAATGGCCTACGGGATAGCCTGAATGCCCTGCTCGATGAGCTCGCCAACAATCCCACGCTCTCGATCGCCACCTATATCCGGCCCGATCAGCCCGTGACCTGGACCGATCGCCAGATCATCGTGCCCGTCGAGAAGATACGCGTCATTGGCGGCGTCATCCGCAAATTCCGGGGAAACCTGCGCATCCGATACACGATCGACGCAGGGCGCTTCTGGATCCTGTCCCTTACCGAGGAAAAATTCGATGCCGAACTTCGGTAACCGAGCGCGCGCGCCTCGCGCCGCCCTGACCCTTTTGCCTCTCATCGCCATGGCGTCGCCGGGACACGCGCAATCGATCCAGGCACTGCCCGATCAGACCAGTATGATCCGGCTCTCGAACCGGGACGTCAATCATCTCGTCTGTCAGGGCGGCGAGATCGAGGATGTCAAATTCTCCGCCGAGAAGGGGCTCGCGGTCGAGAAAGGCGGCGGCGACGCCTGGGTCAAATTCCTCGTCCGCGAAAGCGACGATGGCGGCCAGATCACGCGCAGCTATGTGACGACGCCGTCTGAGTTGTTCGTCACCTGCAACGGGGCCATCTACCCGCTATACGCCGAGCCCTCCGAGATCCCGGCCCAGACGATCACGCTGGTCCCCGGTCCCCGGCAGCGCGCCCGCGCCAATGAGGATCTGCTCGCCCCGCTCGCCGAGGAAGATCGCGCCGTTTCGATCACCCTATCCCTTTTGCAGGATCGGGTGCCGGCGAGCTTTTCTGAGGTAGCAACCGCCAGCCGACAAATCACCCTCCCCGCCGCGCCCACGCTCCGCATCACCGAACGGCGCCGCGTCACCATCGAGGGCGCAGGCGTCAACGCATCGGAATATCGGGTCGAAGCCACAAGCGACATGGAGGTCGACGAGCGCATCTTCCTTGATGCAGCGCTCGGCGCCCGGATCTTCAGCGCGACGCTCGACCGGCTGTCGCTGCGTACCGGGGAGACCGCCCGGCTCATCATCTTGCGTCGGGGAGACGGGCTATGAGCGATGAGCGACAGGATATGCCCCAAAGCCCGGACGCGCCCGGTTCGCCCGCGCAGGGCAGCGGCGCCAGGGGCCACTCGCGGCCGGCCCGGCCATCCTCGGCCACCACCGAAAGGGACAACAGCGTCCTCCAGCTGCGCGGCCCGGCCCTTCTCGATCTGAAAGCGCGCTGGGCAGCGCTCAGCCCCTATCAGCAATTGCGCGCACGCCAGGCCGCCGTCGCCGTGCTGGTCGCCCTGTTTGGCTATGGTCTTTATTCCGCATCCCACAGCGCAGAGGATACCACGCCCCAGCCGCAAACGGCATCCAAGCTCGACATGGGCGCTGGTCTACGCGGCGACAGCCTTGAAACGAAGGTGCGCGGCGATCTCAAGAAAATCCTCGATGGGCAGAACCTGCTCGGCGACCGGGTCACGGCGATCGAGGAGGGCCGGATAGGAACCGGAGGATCGATGCCAGGCGACGCAGCTGACGGCGACCTCCCCAACGCCATGCCGGGCGATATCCCGGCTTTTCCGCCTAGCCCCACGCTAAGCGAACTTGAACGTGCCGACGGCAGCCTGCCTGCGCCACCGATGCCGAGCGCGCCGGCCGCTCCGCCTGCGCCGCCGGTCGAGCGCCAGGTGGGCGCGATCGGCGCCGCGACGAGCGCAATCGTCGCGGAAGGATCGGCTGCTCCAAATGGCGCTAAAAAAAAGACCAGGACGATCTATTTGCCGCCTGGTTTCATGAAGGCGCGCCTTTTGACCGGGATCGACGCGCTCGCCAGCCGGGACGCGACGAGCAATCCGGAGCCCCTGATCGCCCGCGTCCAGGCGCCCGCCGTGCTGCCCAATGACGTGAAGGCCAATTTGGCCGGTTGTTTTGTCATCGGCAACGCGACGGGGAGCCTCGCCAAGGAGCGGGTCGAGGTCCAGCTCATCTCGCTCTCCTGCGTGGACTTTGACGAGCGCTCAGTCATCGACCAGCCAATTAAGGGCTTCTTTGTCGATAGCGATGGCAAGAAGGGACTGTCGGGCAAGGTCGTCACCCGCGCCGGCGCTGCGCTCGCCCGCAGCTTCATTGCCGGCACCATCGCCGGGGTCAGCCAGAGTGTCGAGAACACGTTCGGCAACACCTCGACCTCAGCGCTCGGCACCGTCCGGTCCCTTGACGCGGGCGATGCACTCAAGACCGGTGTCGCCGGCGGCCTGTCCAAATCCTCCGACAAGCTCACCGACTTCTATCTCGATCTCGCGCGCCAGGCCGGCCCCATCGTCGAGGTCGGCGCTGCCAAGGATGTGGTGGTCGTGATCCAGGAGGGCCTGGCTCTGGAAATCAAACCCACCACGGCCACCAAATTCTGATGCCCGCTTGCCAACTTTTAGGGAGACAATCCCATGCCAAACCAGCACTCTTGCGTGACGACACGACTTTCCGGCGCCGCTCTGCTTCTCCTTCTTGGCATCTTGCCCGGCTGCACCACGCTTGGCTCGGCCATGTCGCCTTATCCTGAAAAGTTCAGCTGCAAGAACAGCGATCACGGCCAGTGCATCCATCCCGACAAGGCTTACGCTGATGCGGTAGCAGGCCGGGCATCGAAATCCGATCCCAAGGTCACGAACGGCAGCCAGGCCGCCGAAACTCCCGGGCGCACCGGTGCGCAAAGGAGCAGCCGCAATGCCACCGTGGATGGCTATGTTAGCTACCGCAGCAGCATCTATCGCGAACTTCAGGGCCTGGTCGAGGCGCCGGTCACGCCGATGCTTAGGCCCGGCCGAACGGTCCGCACGCTGATCCTGCCTTATGCCGATCGCGACCGCCCCGACCGGCTTTACATGCCGCGCTACGTCTATTCGATCCTCGACAAGCCGCAGTGGGTGGTCGGCGATTATCTCGTCAATCCGACCGAGCCCGCCGCGCGGGCTCCCATCCTCGAGCAGACCAGGGCGAAGCCCACGCACCCCGATAGCGATATTCCGGCGCCGCCACAGGATCAGGCCCAGGAGCAGGATCAATGAGGGGGCTTGGAACGCGCCATGGCGGCGGCATGACCATTAAGCGTCTACGGCAAAGCGTCTCGCGCGACGCTTATTCAGACTTCTTGCCCATGGTGAGCTGGGTCGAGGAGGAGGGAGCCTTCCTCACGATCGATGATGGCTGGGGACAGGCCTGGGAGTTGGTGCCGTCGGCCTATCTCTTTGCCCATGTCCATCAGGCGTTGCTCGGCCTTCTCAACATCCAGTTCGGCACCGGCACCGTGGTCCAGCTCCACTGCTTTGCCGATCCGCTGATCGACCAGGCACTCGATGCCTATCTCGATCTTAAATCCCGGTCCGATCCGCTCGTCCAGGCGTCAGCCCGGCGCACGGCACAATATCTGCGCGATGGCACCGAAGGACTTTCCGCCCTCCACGGCATCCCCATTCGCAACTTCCGCGTGCTGCTCGCAATCAAATCGCGCAAGCCGCTGGGCGCGGACCTGCGCCGCCAGATCGAGGAGCAGCTCTCCAAACTAGGTATTATGCGCATGGCGCCCGAAGCGCTGGTGAGCTTCTATCGCCGCATCTTCAACGGCGCCTTCGATCCCGCGCCCGGCGTCTTCGCCACAGGCAGTGCTGACCACCCCGCGCGCCCGGTCCGCAAGCAGATCATCGATGCAGGCCCGGACCTACTCTTCGATGGCCCGGAGCTTTATTTCGGCAATCAGGTGGCTCGCTGCCTGACACCTAAATCGCCCGCGCGCCGAGTGACGGCGGAGCGCTGCAATCGTCTTCTGGGTGGCATGCGCGGCGCGGCGGAGGATAGCGACCAGATTGGCGGCCCATTCCTCTATACGCTCAACATCCTGTTCGATCATTCGGCCTTCGAAATCCACAAGCGCGCGCAAATCCTTTCCGCGCAAAAGGCAGCCGGCAGCTTTGCCGTCGAGGTCGGAAAGCAGATCGAGGAAATTGGCTGGGTGCTCGATGAAGCGGGCAATAGCCGCTTCGTCTCGGTCATCCCCACCGTGTGGGTCTTCGGCCGCGACAGCGCACAGGCCCGCGAAATGGCCGCGCGCGCCAAGCGCCTTTGGGAGAGCGAACCGCTGCCCTGGATGATGCAGGAGGAGAGTTACCTTAATCCCATCCTGCTGCCGATGAGCCTTCCCTTCGGCTTCTACCCTGAGCGCCGAACGTTGCGCATGCTGGAGCGCGATCTTCCGATGCCGGCCAAGGCGGCCGCATTGCTGGCGCCGGTCCAGACCGACTTTCGTGGCGGCGGACGCCCTGCCCTTCTCTATGTCGGGCGCAAGGGCCAGCTCATCACGCTCGATCTCTTCGACCCGGGCATCAATAATTATAATTTCATCGTCTCGGCCGAGAGCGGCGCGGGCAAGAGCTTCCTCCTCAACCATCTTTGCCTGCAATATTTCGCCCAGGGCGCGCTCATCCGCATCATCGATATCGGCGGCAGCTACCGAAAGCTCTGCACGCTCTGCTCGGGCCGCTACATCGACATTGGAGAGGAGGCGCTAGTCCTCAACCCCTTCGACATGGGCTTTGCGCTCGATGGCGATGATCGCCAGTCCGCCATCTCCATGGCGGTCGCGATCGTCGCGGAAATGGCCAATGCCGCGACCCGCAAGGGCGTCACGACGTCGCAATGGAATCTGCTCAAATCCGCCGTCCAGTGGACGATCGACAGCGGGCGCGCGGAATCCGGCATCGACGCAGTACGGGACTGGCTCGGCGCCTATCCAGCAGATGCCATAAGCGATCTCGACAAAGTCGACCATCTCGTCCTCGTTGCGCGCGAACTCGCCTTCAACCTGCGCGATTTCGGCAGTTCGGGCGCCTACGGCCATTTCTTCAACGGGCCCTCGACCTTCGACATCTCCGCCGACGAATTCGTCGTGCTCGAACTCGAACGTTTGAAGGCCATGCCGGACCTCTTCAACGTCATCGTCATGGTGGTCGTAAATGCCGTGAGCCAGGAACTCTACCTCTCCGCCCGGGACCGGCCGCGCTTTGTCCTGTGCGATGAAGCCGCCCAGTTCATGACCCGGACCGACGGTCAGGATCTCTCCCGTCTCGCCGAGGTGTTCGGCCAAGGCTACAGGCGCGCGCGCAAATATCAGGGGAGCTTCGGGGTCGTCCTCCAGTCGATGAACGATCTGCTGCTGTTCGGCGGTACGGGGCAGGTGATCCTTGAAAATGCCGCCACCCGCTTCCTTCTCCAGGGCTCGACCTATGAACGCGCGGTCGAGAACAAGATCCTCGATTATTCAGGCTTCGTCCTCGATCTCCTGAAGTCGGTCCGGAACAACAAGCCGCATTATTCCGAGGTCTTTATCGACTCGCCGCTTGGCCTCGGCATTGCTCGCCTCGTAGTCGATCCTTTCTCCTACTGGATCAACACCTCGGCGCCGCAGGAAGTGGCAGCCTTCGAAGCGCGCCTGCGCGCCGGCCTCTCGCCGCTCGAAGCGGTTTGCGATCTCGCCCGCGTCGATCCTGCGGAATTACTCGGTTCGCAAAGATCCCACCCGTCGCAGGAGCTCTCATGATGCGAAATTCTCCCGCCTCGCCCCCGCACGCCAGACCTGCGGGCACGCAGCTGGACCTCGACCTTGATCCGACGATCGAAGCCCTTATCGAGGCGCGGGCCTCGAGCCTTGCCCAGCATCAAGCGCTGTTCTGGCGCTTCCGGCTCGTGACGATCGAGACGCTGATGATGGGGGCGCTTATCCTCTGCGCCGGGCTCGCCCTGCACCAGCCCGCAGCGATGGTCCTGCGCGCCGCGATCATGGTGTCGGCCGGCTGCTTTGCGAGCGGCATGCTGCTCATCGGCCTTACCGGCGCTTTCGATCGTGGGCTTGATCATTTCACCCGCTGGCGGCGCGGCCAATGAGCGGCATCCTCTCCTCCTCACCCGCCCATGGTCCGATCCGCCTGCTCGTCGGCACACATCTTCTCTTGCTGATCCAGACGGTGCTGGTGCTCCAGGCATCGGATCCGCTGCCGACATCTCTTCGCCTGTTCCTCTGCGTGACGGGCGTGCTCGGCCTCGCAGCGCTGATCGTTGCCGTACGCGGCGAGCGGCAGGACGAGGGCAGACCATGGTGGGCGAAGCGCCATGACCTCTGAAGCCCGCTTCCCGGATCGTGCGCGCCACGCGCTTCTCGGTGCCCTCATGCTGGGCCTCGCCTGCCATCCGGCGCAGGGCGCGACCTCGACCATTGGCCTCACCTGGCCGATCGCTGAGTCCGACGCGATGAGCGAGATCGAAGCACGGGTCGCCAATGCGCCTGACATGGCCGCGAAGTTTGGCCCGCGCGCCAACTGGTCGGCGCTCAAGGCTGCGTCGCTTGGAACGACGCCTGCCGATCGAACGCGGACCATCATTCCCTTTTACACGGTCGATGAAGATATCCGTCTGCCTGACGGCCGCATTCTTTACCCTAAGGGCTTTACCTTCAATCCGCTGGACTATGTCTCGCTCCCCCAGCGCCTCGTCATTGTTCATCCGCGCGATCTCGCCTGGGCGCTCAAGGCAGCGCGCTTTACCGATTTCATACTATTAACCGCTGGCGATGCGCTGGATCTCTCCGAGCGCACCGGCCGCCCGCTCTTCATACTGGAGGAGCGCGTGAAAGAGAGGCTCGGCCTCACCGTCGCGCCGGTCATCGTCGCGCAGGAGGGAAAGAAGCTCGTCCTTCGCGAATATGCGCCTGAGCGTCCCGCAGATCGGAGCGCCCGGCCATGAACCGCACAAACCTTCTCCGCGCCGCCGCCCTATCCTTTGCGCTCGTCCTCGGCTCTGCCGGCACACCGGCCCAGGCGTCCAAATGCGAGGCCGGAACCATCTTCAATCCGCTGACCAAGGTGCGCTGGAACTGCATCTTTCCCATCACGATCGGCGGCGTCCGGGTCGGAAGCTTCGACAGCCTGTCCAAGGAACTCGACGCCCAGTCGGCCTCCAAACCGCTATGCGCCTGTCGCAAGGGCGCCACCTTCTGGTTCGGCGTGAAGGTGAGCTTCTGGTCGCCCAACCGCATGATCGATGTCGTGACCGAGCCCGGCTGCATGATGGCGCTGGGCGCCGATCTCCTGCCGACCGGCGGCAAACTCCAAGGGAGCCAGAGTGGAATCGCCGACGGTACCAACAGCCAGAAGATGTTCGCGCAAATGCATTATTATATCTCGCCGGTCTGGAAGATGCTCGACATGTTCACCGACCTGCCCTGCATCGAAGACAATGGGTTCGATGTGGCGATGATCACCGAAGTGCTGCCCACCTGGCAGTCCGGCACGCTGGGCGCCATCATCCAGCCCGAGGGCATTCTCTTCGGCAATCCCGCAGCGGGTCTTGCCTGCATGGCGGACAGTGCCGCGGCGGCCGCCGGCAAGGTGCTCGATCCGCTTTTCTGGTGCATGGGTAGCTGGGGCGCCACCTACCCGATCGCGGGCGACATCCATTTTGGCGACAGCGTCGAGGCCTGGGCGGGGCTTGCCGCGCGCGGCACTTATCTGATGGGACGCCTTGGCGCGCTTACCATCAGCTCAGCTGACGGCTGCTCCTTCAAGGCCCAGCCGATCTGGACCAAGAGCCGCTACAAGCTCCAGATCATGGAGCCGGTCAAGGGCGGCAAATGTGTCAATATCGGGCGTCCCGGCGCGCTCTGGTCGAGCGGCAAACATGCCCCCGGCAAGGACAATGCCCAGTTCATGTCCTTTGAGAAGGTCATCTGCTGTGCGGGAGTGTCCACCCCGTGAGCCAGATGCCTCCCCTATCCCCCGTAGCGATCAACGGACATTCCGGATGGTCTGCCCGCCTAGGCCATACCGGCCCGTTCGATCGCGGCGAGGGCGGAGCGACGCCGTCTCCCCACAGCGTCGCTCCAACCCCCATTCCCCTCGCGCGCCCGATGACCGCCAGATCGGACCCAAGCGAGGGGAAGGTCAGCACGGTCGGTGAACCCCCTGCTCGGATTGGGTGTCCCCCCTCTCTGGCCCCTGATCCGATATCGGCCGTGCTGACCACCTTCGCTGGCCATGCCTGCTTTCGTATGAAAGCCAGCGGGCAGGCCTTTCGTCTGGCCCCTGCCTCAGATCCCGGCCTGCCCGGAGGTTCCCGATGACGAGAGTGATCCTCATCATCCTCATGGGCAGCGTTGCGCTCGCCCCGCAAAGCGGCCTGGCGCAGGATATGGAGGCCCGGGCGCGTGCCGCAGCGGCTGCTTCACGGTCGAAATCAAGCGATAGCGACGCGATCACCAGCAATTACGTCAATCCCGGCCTCGCGGGCGAGACGATCAGCACCATCGACAGCAGCCAGACCTTCACCACCAATCTTGCCTGCCAGAAAAGCGCGACAATGCTGGAGCTGCTGGTCCAGCCCGGCACGACCGGGGACATCACCCATATGAGCATTTCGCGAGACAGCGATCTCGACGGCAGCTTCGATCAGAATCTGACCCTTCCTGTTCCGGTCTCAGGCATATGCGCGAACGGCATCGTCTCCTGCGACCCTGGCAGCTGGAACAACTGCAGCCCCCTCAAATGGGACGTAGCGTCAGCAGGTGCAGGTGCGTTGAAGCTGACCCAGGTGCCGCTAAGCGACCTTTCCGCCTGCTATTGCGTCAATGCGAGCTGCGGGAACAATCTTGTGCTCGGCAACCTCAATTCTGTCCTCAAGGATCTGGGCGGCGGCATCATCGGCGCGCTCACCACAGCTGATCCCAGGATCGGGGTAGCGCAGGCCAGTATCGAGGGCCCTGTCATCCGTTATGTCGGTGCCCAGACGACCGCCTGTACCAACGCACCTGCTGTTTCAGCGACAGCCTATGTCGCAAATCCGGCCGCGCTTGCAGGCGATGCCAGCAGCGCAGCACAATCCAGCAGCATATTTGAAGCCCTTGCCGGCTCGGCCGCTGGATCCGGCAAGGCGCAGGAAACCCGCGCCTGCACCATCACACGGCAGGTCAATGTCTCAGATCCTATATTTGACGCGATCATATCGCGGACCGGCGGACGATCGACCGTAACCGTCAGTCCGACCGTAGCGCGATTTACGCTGGGCTCTCCGGGAGAGAAGAGCCTTTCAGGTGGCCGCTGCACGATCTTCGAGTTCCAGATGAGCTTGCAGGTGGGCGATGGTGATCGTCTGCGCTCCGTGCGCCTTGCGCGCTATTATGCCGATGACTGGGCGCAGATCTATGTTGACGGCACGCTTATAGCGTCGGGTCCCAACGCATGGACCGGATCAGGATCGCCGCCAGGAAATTGCGAGCAAGGCCGCATTTTTACCCGCACACCCGGGACCGATCTCATGCCCTTCATGACCCCTGGCGCCCACCAGGTCCGCATGCGCGTAGCTGTAGCCGATGAAGGCGGCGCGCTTGCCGAGATCGAGGCCGAAATTGATGGCAGCTGCCGCGTAGAAGAGCAGCTTGTCGATCTGTGCACCTCTTATGCGCAGGATAAGGACTGCAGGCTCCTTGCCGAAGAGGTCGATGGCGTCGAGACCTTCAGGAACGGCGTCAACACTGGGCTGAGACCCCTGGCACAAACCCGTCTCTTTGGTGCTGGTCAATGCACATACCAGTTCACCCGCGACTTTTTCGAGCGCGCCCGACGCTATAGCTGCGTCACGGACAGTGCAGCGCTCGCTCAGCCAGACCTCACACGCGGCGCCTATATCATCGACCGATCAACCCAGACGCTGCTAGCCGATCGCACCCTCTCGAGCGACGGGACGATCTCGACTTCGACGCGGGCATTTTCACTGCCCGACCGTCCGACGGTTCCAGCCTGCGAGCCGATCTGCAGAACACGTGCGCCAAAGGCCAACAGCGACGTCGCGGTTTCCGGCGTGGTCGGCAGCCAGCAGATTGATCCGTCAGGCTGGAACAGCTTCTATCATAGCTGCGGCGTCGATGGGACCTGCCCGCTGGGAGAAGGCGAAGAGCTGGTGTCGGCCTGCGGCTGCCTCGACGATTTTCCAGAAGCCGCCGTCATGATGCAGACTGTGCGCCTCGCTGGATCCGACCTTGCCTGCACAGCGGGGACACCATGAAACAGCGGATCATCTTCACGCTGTTGAGCGCCGCGCTCATGGCAATCACCGTCCCAGGAGCAGCATGGGCAGCCCAGCTCTGCGCGGCTGATTTGAACGGCAATGGCGATGCGGCTGACGAAGGCGAGATGGCGAGCTGCGTCACCATGGCCGGCGGCGCCACGCAGTGTCCGATCCAGCAGACGGCTTGCGTAGCCGACGCGGCCGGCGCCTATAGCTGCCCGCTGGGGGCCGATCATCAATGCCTGGTGCCAGCGGCGGGCGGAACGCCGACCTGCTCGCCGGTCGCCTGCATCGACACCGCGCTCAATCCGGTCGGGGATGAGCTTCTGGTCGACGATACAGGTCCGGACAATGACGGCCCGGTCGACGCCGACGGCAATTGTCTTGGCACGATCGAGATATTCGGCGGCCGGGCGCTGCGCTGCCGTCCGCCAGGCGCCAGCGTCACCTTTCAGAATTGCTGCAAGGACCGGGACAAGATCGTCAAGGATGGGATGGGCGGTTCTATCAGCTCCATCACCACCAAGATTGCGATCGCCAAGGGCGTGTTCACCGGCGCCAAGGCCGCCTACCTCGCCTTCAGGGCAGGTGCGAGCGCGGGACAGGCCGCCAGTGTCGGCGCCAACGCCATCATCGTCGGTCTTGATCCAACTTCGATCGCGATCAGCCTGGCGATCAATTTCATGATGGAGGTGCTGCTCCAGGGCTGTGACCAGCAGGATATGGAGACGGGCATGCTGCGCGGTTCGGGCATGTGCCACGAGGTCGGCACCTATTGTTCCTCCTCGATCCTTGGCATCTGCATCCAGAAGGCGCGCGGTCACTGCTGCTTCAACACCAAGCTTGGCCGCATCATCCAGGAACAGGGCCGCCCCCAGCTCAGCGCCTTCAACGCCATGGGCTGGGGCACACCAAAGCAGCCCTATTGTCGGGGCTTTACCGCGGAAGAATTCCAGGCGCTCGATTTCAGCCGAATGGATCTCTCGCAATATTATGCGGAGATCGAGGCGCGCGCCCAGTCCGACATCCGACAAGATATGGAGGAGAAGGTCGATGCCTATCTGCGCACCGTCAATCCCTGACTGCCATATGGCCCCGCTCATGCTTGCGTTCGCGCTTATGGGCGCAGCGCCAGGGCAGGCACGGGAGGCCCAACCGGCAGACGAAGGGACGTCGGCCATGGAACAGCTTCGCGAAGCTAAGGCCAGCGCTACTCCAGCGGCGCACGCCGGGCCTGACACGCTCCCTGCCCCCTCTCCGGCTCTCAAACGACGTGCCTTCGAGGCTATGGGCAAACGGCGGGTCGATCCGCGGATGGAGGCGCAGGCACGCGCAGCGCAAATCCAGGCAACCAATGCCCTCGCGACGGAGCAACAGGCCATGCGTGCCCGGCTTCATCAGGCGCTCGGCCTGGCACCGCCCGATGGCGCTCCTGCGCCAGCACCCGCCACTTCGAATAACCCTCCCAAGACCTGGGTGCCGCTGCTGTTCGCCTCCTCGTCCATGCCGATCGAGACGTTGCGCACCTACGCCCGGCAGCTCGCACAGGTCGGCGGGGTCATCGCCTTTCGCGGAGTTCCCGGTGGCCTCACCAAGATTGGCCCGATGGCCGAGCTGACGGCACGGATGCTGCGCATCGATCCTGGCTGCGAAGGCCCGGCCTGCACGATGCGGAACGTCCAGGTGGTGATCGATCCGATCCTCTTCCGCCAGCATGGCATCGCCCGAGTGCCCGCCCTCGCCATGCTGCCCGGCGACCCCATCCAACCCTATTGCGAGCGGGAAGACGAGACCGCACCCCGTGCCACCCATCTCGTGCTTGGCGATGCAGCGCTTTCAGGCCTGCTCGATGAATATGCCCGTCTCGGCGGCAAGGAGGAGGTGCGCGATGCTTCGGCTCGTCTGGCTGGCCGCTAACAGGCTATGCCGCAGATTGAAGTCCCTCCCGCGCGAGGCCGCGCTGGCGCTGGGCGGTGCGGTCGGCGATCAGGCGGCGCGCCCAAGACGCTTCTGGCTCGCGTTTTGTATCACTGTGCCGCTGGCGACGATCACCTGGCAGGCAATCCCTGCTGTCACCATCGTCATGAGCCCGTCGATCGACGCCTGGGCAGTGCGCGCGGCGCCGGGGGCAATCCACAAGGGTGACCTTGTCATGTTTGCGCTGTCCCATCCGATCGCCGGCCCCCGCCCCGTCAGCGTTACCAAGCGGGCGATGTGCATGCCGGGCGAGCGCCTGCGCGAGATCGAGCGCCATTCGGTCTTCGATGGCAAGGTAACGAGCAGCCGCTATTATTGTGGCGATCGCCTGCTCGGCATCAGCCGCCCCACGGGCCGCAACGGCCAGCGTCTCGATCATCTGCGCTGGGGCGATCGGAACATTCCTGCAGGCTTCGTCTATGTGGGCTCCGATCATCCCGAGGGATTTGACAGCCGCTATTTTGGCCCGGTGCGGATTGAACGTCTGACCCGCATGGAGCGGGTGCTGTGAGGCGGAGCCTGGCCGCTGCGGCGATCGCGCTGGCGGTCGCTGCGTCATCGGCCGACGCGCAACCCGACAGCGGCCCCAAGCTCGGCTATTGGTGGTATGCCCCCAAAGCCGCGGAACCGGGCGAAGCGGACGCGGACCAGTTGCCTCCGGCGCCCGTCATCCCGCCGATGACCGAGCTCGCCAGATGGAGTCCGCCCCGGATCGCCAAGCTCATCACGCAGCAGCGCGACTATGCCGCCACGGTGCTGAGCGTCGATGCCGTCGCCGATTTCTGGCGGCTGCAGGATTTCGCCAGGCGCAAGGCCCGCGCCTTTGCCGGCGTGACCCAACTAGCCATGCTCACCCACCCGGAACTGAGCGCCCGCTCCGCCTATCCGGTGGTGGGCGACGCGCGCGACGCCATGGGCGCGCAGAAAGACGCCACCCGCCGCGCCTATCTCCGATCCAAGGGGGGCGAGTTTGCGCTCATCATGTTCTCACGGGCGAGCTGTGGCTATTGCCGCGTCCAATGGCCTATCCTCCAGCGCTTCCAGGAGGAGATGGGCTGGCAGGTCAGCAGCCAGGATCTTGATCGCAAACCTGAGCTGTCCAGCCGCTTTGGCGTCGAGGTCACGCCCACGACCATGGTGATCCGCCGCGGCTCGTCCCAGCGCATGGTGATCGCCAATGGCGTGGAGGCCTATCCCAACATCATCCAGACCGCCTATCAAGCCGTAAAACTGCTCTCCGGCGACATTCGTCCCGAGCAATTTCTAACCGGCGCGGGCGAAGAGAATGGCTTCTTCGACGCGCTCGCCAATGGTCCGGTTGCGGCCAGTGACCCGGCCGTCAGCCAGGGCGCCCAGCCGTGAGATCGGCGGACATGTTCTTCGCGGTTGCGGTGACGGCGGGCGCTACCACAATGAGTATCGCGGCACCCCCGAACCGAGCAGAAGCCGCGCGCGGCGCGGTCCATCCGGTCAGCACCGAGCTGGAGATGAAAAGCTGGCTCGATCGCGTTCCGCACACCAGCGTCTATCCGCCCGACTTTGAGGCGACCCTGCGAGGCCAGGGTTCGGCCTATGTGATCGAAATGAGCACGGCGCCCGGCTGCCTCCCTTGCGGCGATCTGTGGACCAAGCTTAGGGCGATGAAGGCCCGCTATGGTTGGTCCATCCGGACCATCACGACCCAGGAAGCGATAATCCGTTCAGGCCGACTTGGCCTCCCCTGGATCGGCCACCCGGTTGCATGGGTCCGGCCCCTGGCCGACCCCAATCGCATCATACCCGTGGCCATTGGCACGGACCATGCGGTCAACATCAGCCGCAATCTTTATCTTGCGGCGAAAATGCAGACGGGCGTGCGCGTGGGCGTCGCCGTTCGCGCCATGTCGAAATTCACCGGGATCGTGTCATGGCCGCAGCGCGCCAGACTGCACGAACAATGATCACACCCGCCATCCTAGCTTTGCGCGGCGCCCCGCAATATCTGCGCGGCTTCTCGCAACGACATGACCATGATGTCCTGAGACAAAGGATAAGCTTCGGTACCGGCATAAATCACTGTGCGGCGAGCCGGCTTCAGGTCTTCGCAAGCATGGTGAAAGCCTCGTTCCAGCTTGGGCGAGAGGCTGCGCTTGATTTCATAAACCCAGATTGCTCCGCCTGGCATCGTCATTACCAGATCAATTTCAGCGCCCGCTGCTGTTCGATAGAAGTTGGCGGCGCTTCCATCGGGCGCGGCTGCGATCAGGCTTTCTATGACAAAGCCCTCCCAGCTCCCGCCCGCCACAGGATGGCCAAGCAGCGCCTCTTCATGGCC